>NZ_LUAZ01000051.1:0-27281 GCF_001647255.1 Cellulosimicrobium sp. I38E | reverse complement strand
CTCCCCGCCCCCACGTCGACCCCGGCGGCGGGTGCCTCGTCAGACCCGGGCGGGCACGCGCCGTCGGGCACGCTCGGGCTCGCCCGCGGCAGCGCCCTGTACGTGGCGAGCGTGCTCGGCACGGGCGTCCTCGCGCTCCCCGGGCTCGCCACGCGCGTCGCCGGCCCCGCGTCGGTCCTCGCCGTCGCCCTGGTGCTCGTCGCGAGCGTGCCGCTCGCGGGCACCTTCGCGGCGCTCGCCGCGCGGCACCCCGACCGGGGCGGCGTCGCGAGCGCGGTGCGCACCGCCCTCGGCCCGACGGCGGCCCGCGCCACGGGCTACTGGTTCTACCTCGGCGTGTGCGTCGGCGTGCCCGTCGTGGCGGTGCTCGGCGCGGAGTACGTCGTCGCGGTCGTGGGCGCGGACCGCGGCGTCGTCCCCGTCGTGGCCGTCGCGCTCGTCGTCGTGCCGGCGGTCGCCGTGGGGCTCGGGATCCGCGTCGCCGGCGCCGTCCAGCTCGGGCTCACGTCCCTGCTGCTCGCGGCCGTCGTCGTGGTGGTCGCGGTGGCGGCGCCCGCCGCGAGCGCCGAGCGGTTCACGCCGTTCCTCAGCGAGGGCTGGTCCGGCGTCGGCTCCGCGGTGAGCCTGTTCGTCTGGGCGTTCGCGGGCTGGGAGGTCGGCACGCACGTCTCGGCCGACTTCCGCGACCCTCGCCGCACCATCCCCGCCGCGACGGGCGTCGCGCTCGTCGTGGTCGGCGTCGCCTACCTGGCGCTCCAGGTGACGACCGTCGGGGTTCTCGGGGCCGGGGCCGGCTCCGGCACGGTCGCGCTGCTCGACCTCGCCCGCACGGGCGCGCCCTCCGCCGGGCCCGTGGTCGTCGGCGTCGTGGCGGCGATCGTCACGTCGGGCGTGCTCACCGCCTACCTCGCGGCCTTCGCGAACCTCGGCCAGGCGCTCGCGCGCGACGGCGACCTGCCGCGGCCGCTCGCGGCGCTCTCCGGCCGGACCGGGGTACCCCGGCGGGCGCTCGCGGTCACGCTCGCCCTCAGCGCGGCGTACCTCGCCGTGCTCGTCGCCACCGGCCTCGACCTCGAGCCGTTCGTCCGCGTGCACACGAGCTGCATGGTGGCGGTGTACGCGCTCGGGATGCTCGCCGCCCTGCGGCTGCTCCCCCGCCGCACCGTCGGCTGGTGGCTCGCTGCCGTCGCGACCGTCCTCACGGGCGTCCTGCTGGTCCTCGCGGGTGCGTCGCTCGTCGCCCCGGCGCTCCTCGCCGTCGGCGCCGTCGCGGTCACGCTCGTGCGGCGTCGGCACGCCACGCCCTGAGCGCGCCGCCGGGCCGCGAGAATCGCCCTCCCGGCCCGTTCCCCGCCACGGCGCCGTCCGCTACGGTCGACGGCATGCCCACGTGGACGGACCCGGGCCCGGTGGAGTTCGACGCCGTCGTGATCGCCGCCGGGACGCGCTCGGGAGCCTTCGTCGCGCTCCCGTACGACGCCGTCGACCTGTTCGGCACGCGCGGCCGGGTCCCGGTGGTCGCCGAGGTCGACGACGTGCGGTACCGCGCCTCGCTCGTCGCCTACGGTGGCCCGCACCTGCTCGCTGTCCTCCGGTCGGTGCGCGCCACCACCGGCAAGGGCGTCGGGGACACCGTGCACGTCTCCGTCCGGCTCGCCGCGGAGGTCTCGGCCGTCCCCCGGTGAGTCCCGCGCCGCCCGGAACCGGCAGGGTCGTGGGTACTCAGCCGGCCGCGTCGTCGGCCGCGCGGGCCGCCGGTGGCAGGGCGTCGCCGAGCGCGATCTCCTTCGCCGTCGGCAGCTCCTCCTCCATGGGCGGGTCCTTGTGCCGCAGGTGGGAGAACACGGACCATGCGACCGCGACGAGCGGCACCGAGACGACGGCGCCGAGGATCCCCGCGAGGAGCGTCCCCGCGGTCACCGCGATCGCGACGACGACCGGGTGCAGCGAGACCTGCTTGCCCATGACGAGCGGCTGGAGGATGTGGCCCTCGAACTGGCCGATGAGCGCGATGCCGATCGTCACGATGAGCGCGATCACGATGCCCTTGGCCGCGAGCGCGACGATGGCCGCGATGATCATCGCGAGCGGCGCGCCGATGATGGGGATGAACGCCCCGATGAAGACGAGGACCGCGAGCGGCGCCGCGAGCGGCACGCCCAGGATCCCGAGGAAGATGCCCGCGAGGATGCCGTCGACCAGCGCGATGATCACGGTGCCCCGGGCGTAGCCCGAGAAGGTGTACCAGCCCGCGCCGCCCGCGATCTTCCAGCTGTCGCGAGAGCGCGACGGCAGCTGGTTGAGGAACCAGGTCCACATGTCCTTGCCCCGGGCGAGGAAGAAGACCGTGCAGAAGATCGCGAGCGCGATCGCGGCGAACGCCTCGAACACCGATCCGGCGCTCGCGGCCGCCTGGCTCGCGATGTCACCGCCGTGCTCGCTGAGCCACTGCCGGCCGTTGTCGATCCACCCGTTGACGTCGTCCGCCGTGATCGTGACCGGCAGGGGGCCGTTCTCGAGGAAGTCGAAGATCTGCTCGATGCCCTGGTCGAACTGGTCCGCGAGGCTCTGCCACTGCCCCGCGACCGACGTGATGACGTAGGTCAGCAAGCCCGCGATGAACAGCAGCGCCGAGAGGATCGCGAGCCCCGTCGCCAGACCGCGCGGCATGACCTTCGCGTAGAAGTCGGTGACGGGCCGCAGGACCGACGTGATGACGAGGGCGAGGAAGACGGCGACGAACACGAGCTGAACCTGCGCCGTCGCGAAGAAGATGAGCGCGACGGCCGCGACGATCATGAGCAGGCGCCACGACCAGCCCGCGGTGGTGCGCAGCCATGCGGGCACCGACTCGTCGTAGCCGACGACCGACGGGTTGCGTCGCGCCCCGGCCACCTTGCGCGCCGCGCTCGACGCCCCCGCGAGGTGCTTGACCGACGCCGCCGCGCGGTCCGAGCCGGAGCCCGGGCGTGGTGTGGGCGCCGCTGCCGCCGACCGCTGCTCGTCCGTCACACGTGCCTCCGCCCGGTCGTGGCCACCATCCGCCCAGTCTGCCCCAGGTCGTCCCCCCACGCCGGATGCCGCGTTCGGCCCGTCGCCCCACGTCGGCCCGGTGCCGACGGGCGACCGCGATGTGAGGACCACGCCCGAACCGTGCTATGTTTTTCCCCGCACCGGAACGGCGGAAACGCCGGGAAGGTCCACTCGTCCGGGTGGCGGAATGGCAGACGCGCTAGCTTGAGGTGCTAGTGCCCTTTATCGGGCGTGGGGGTTCAAGTCCCCCTCCGGACACAGCGTGGCGCTCCATGCGCCCCACGAGAGCCGGGTCGGGAGAGAGATCTCCTGACCCGGCTCTTCGCGTTTCGCGGTGCGCACCGCCCCAGGGCGCACGTCGACGACCGACACCCCGCTCCAGAGCGCGTGTGCGCGCCCAGCCGCCCCGGCAGCCTGCCCGACCACGACGGCCGGGGCTCTCCCGGGCCCCGCCTCGAGCAGGCCCGACGTCAGGTTCGCCGCGCCCCGTCCGCAGCGTCAGGAGGGATACGTCCGGGCTCCCCGACGAGTGGTGCGTCCACGGTCCCGACAAGGCCTCAGCCCGGCGGCAGACGCCACGTGCGCCAAGAGACAGACGCCCGAACCCGTCTGGTCAACCGGTTGACCAAAGTCTCAGGAGGCCGCTACGGTGTGCGCAACCGCTTAACCACGACGATGGGTAGCAATGGACCAGCGAGGGTTCTACCAGCCGACCGACGCCTGGGTGGGGGACGTCATCCCCTGGCAGGAGGACGGTGTCTTCCACCTCTTCTACCTGCACGAGACGCGTCAGACGCCGAAGACGGGCATGCCGTGGCACCGGGTCGTCACCGACGACCTGGTCGACTTTCACGACGCCGGGGAGGCGCTCGCCTCGGGCGGACCGTCGGCAGCGGACTTCAACGTCTACACGGGCAGCGTGGTCCGAGACGCCGAGGGGACGCACCACGCGTTCTACACCGGGCAGAACCCGGCCCACGTGGGCGCGGACGGGCGACCGCTGCAGGTGGTCATGCACGCGACGAGCCACGACGGCATGCGTTCCTGGCAGAGCCGCCCCGAGGAGACGTTCGGCGCGACGCCTGGGTACGAGACCGGGGACTGGCGAGACCCGTTCGTGCTCTGGGACGCCGACGCCGGGCTCTGGCGCATGCTGATCACCGCCCGTCACGACCACGGGCCGGAGCGTCGACGGGGCGTCATCGCCCAGTGCGTCTCGCGCGACCTGTCCACCTGGGAGGCTGCCGCGCCGTTCTGGGACCCGCGCCGCTACGTCGCTCACGAGTGCCCCGAGGTGTTCCAGTGGGGCGAGTGGTGGTACCTCGTCTACTCCGAGTTCAGCGACGCCTTCACCACGCGCTACCGGATGGCCCGCAGCCTGGACGGCCCGTGGCTCGTGCCGGAGCACGACACGCTCGACGGGCGCGCGTACTACGCCGCCAAGTCCGCGGAGCGCGACGGGCGTCGGTTCTTCTTCGGCTGGATCGCCTCTCGCGAGGGCGGGACCGACGACGGGCCGTGGCAGTGGGCCGGCACGATGTCCGTGCTCGAGGCCGATCAGCGCGAGGACGGCACCCTCGCCTTCCACCCCACCCAGGAGCAGCGCGACACGTTCGTCGATCCCGTCGACGTCGTCGCCGCCGGGACGACGCTCTCGGCCCCCGACGGGCACGCGAGCGTGCTGTCGCCCGAGGACGCACCGCACGCGTTCCGGCTCACCGCCCGGTTCGACGTCGCCGAGGGAACCCGTGAGCTCGGCCTGCTGCTGCGCGCGAGCGCCGACGGCGACGAGGGGTACGTGCTGCGCCTCGAACCGCACCGCCGGCGCCTCGTCCTCGACCGGTGGCCGCGCCGACAGACCGGCACCGAGCAGTGGCAGATCTCCGGCGACGTGCCGTTCGCCGTCGAGCTCGAACGCCCGTGCACGCTCGGCCCGGGTGAGCACGAGCTCGAGGTGATCGTCGACGGCGACCTGTGCGTCGCCACCGTCGACGACGCGACCGTGCTGAGCGCGCGCCTGTACGACCGGACGGAGGGCCGCGTCGGTGCCTTCGTCGGGGAGGGCGCCGCCACGCTGACCCGCCTCGCGCTCGCGACCCCGGCCGACCGCCGCCCGGCACGAGAGCTCGACGACGCCACCGTCCTCGGCGACGACGTGCTCGCCACGGCGACGTAGCCCCGACCCCGACCCCCCGCTTCACCCCATCCCACCGATCAACGGAGATTCCCACCATGGCTCTCAGGAAGCGCAGCGCAGCCCTCCTCGCCGCCGCAGTGACCACCGCCCTCGCGCTCACCGGGTGCGCGGGTGGGGCCGGCGGCGCCGACCCCACCGACGTCGACCCCGAGGGTGAGGTCAAACCCCGCGAGATCTCCTGGCTCCTCTCGCGCCCCGCCGACGGCGGCGTGATCACCGCGATGGAGCAGATCGCGGACGAGTACGCGGCCGAGCACCCCGGCTTCTCGTTGAACCTCATCACGACTCCCGACCGGCCGTCGTACATCCAGAAGTACGAGACGCTCGCGGCCGCGAACAAGCTGCCCGAGCTCTTCGACACCGACGCCACGCCCTTCGCCCAGAAGCTCGCGAGCCAGGACCGGATGATCGACGTCGACGCGCTGCTCGACGACCTCGGACTGGCCGGGGAGTACCGCGATGCCGCTCTCGGCTACCAGCGGTTCGACGACGGTTCGCTGTACATGGTGCCGTTCGAGTTCCAGCTCGAGTTCTTCTGGTACAACACCGCGCTGTTCGAGGAGGCGGGCGTCTCGGTCCCCGCCACGCTCGACGACTTCCCCCAGCTCTGCCGGGACCTGCGCGCCCAGGGCATCACGCCGATCGCGCTCGACGGCCAGGACCAGTGGCCGCTCGAGCGGTACATGGCGTACTACCCGTTCCGCATGGCGGGGCCCGAGTACGTGCAGGACCTCAAGAACGGCGACGCGTCGTTCGCCGATCCCGCCGGCGTCGCCGCCGCCGAGTGGCTGTCCGAGCTCGGGAAGGCAGGGTGCTTCCAGGAGGGCTTCTCCTCCACGGGCTATGCCGACGCCCAGGGTCTGTTCACCTCGGGGAAGGCCGCCGTCTACAACATCGGCACCTGGGAGCTGGGCAACCTTGCCACGGAAGCGCTCGACCCGGGAGTGCGCGACGACGTGGACTACTTCACCCTCCCGACGATCGACGGTGCCGTCACCACGGACGACGAGTACGTCACACCGTCCGGTATCGGCATGGCGGTCAACGCCCAGACGTACGACCCGCTCGTCCGGGACTTCCTGAAGTTCGCGCTCGAGCGATACCCCGAGATCTACGCGGCCACGGGCGCGCTGTCTCCGACGACGACCGCGCAGACCACGATCCCCGCGGACGCGACCCCGCTGTACTCCCGCGCGGTCGAGCAGGCGGACACGGTCGGACCGAAGATCGCGATGCCCTGGGACACGCAGCTCGACCCGGCCACCAACACGCGGCTCCAGCAGGAGCTGACGCTGCTGGTCCAGGGCGACATCACGCCGGAGGAGTTCGTGACGACCATGGACACGACGCTGCGGGAGAACATCGATGGCTGACACCGCCCGGGTCGCGGTCGAGACCCGACCGCGACCGCAGCCACGCCGCGCACCGCTGAGGTCGTCGATGCTGCCGCGCCGGTCCCGCCTCGCCGTCCTCGTCTTCCTGGTGCCACCGCTCGTCCTGTACGGCGTCGCGGTACTGCTCCCGATCGTCCAGTCCCTGTTCCTGAGCCTGTTCCGGTGGGACGGGATCAGCGACATGGACTTCGTCGGGCTCGACAACTACACCAAGATGTTCACGCGCGACGACGTCTTCTGGACCGCGTTCGGCAACGCCCTCGGCTACCTCGCGATCTGCCTCGTGCTCCAGCTCGGCGGCGCGCTGGCCGTCGCGGGGCTGCTGACGGCGCTCCCCCGGGCGCGCGAGCTCGTCAAGACCCTCTACCTGCTGCCGGCCGTCATCTCGACCGTCGCGATCGCGTTCCTGTTCCAGCGCATCTACTCGCTCGAGCCCGTCGGTCTGCTCAACCAGATCCTGGGATGGGTCGGGCTGGAGAGCCTGCAGACCGCGTGGCTGTCGAACGTGGACACGGTGCTCGCCGCGGTGTCCGTTCCCGAGGGCTGGCGGTTCACGGGCCTGTACATGCTCATCGTCTACGCGGCGCTCATCGCCGTGCCCCGTGAGCTCGAGGAGGCCGCACGCCTCGACGGCGCATCGTGGTGGCAGGTGTTCTGGCGCATCCGCTTCCCCTACATCCGGCCGGTGTGGATCACGACGACGATCATGGCGACGACCTTCGCGCTGCGGGGGTTCGACATCCCGTACCTGCTCACGAACGGCGGTCCCGGCCAGGCCTCCGAGCTGCTGACCACCTACATGTACAAGACCGCGTTCGTGCACACGGACTACGGCTACGCCAGCGCGATCTCCGTGTTCATCGTGGTCGAGTGCCTCGTCGCCGTCGGCCTCATCTTCCTCCTGCTCCGTCGAAGGGACGCCTCGTGACCACGCCCGTCCTGGCCCGGTCCGCACCGGATGCCTCGCACCGCCCGCGCCCGCCGGCCCGCACGCACTCGTCGCGCTCGTCGCGGCTCCGCGTCCAGCGCACGCTGCTGACCGTCACGATCGTCGCGATCGTCGTCGTCCAGGTCTACCCCCTCGCCTGGCTGTTCCTCACGAGCTTCCGCACCGCAGCGGACTTCGCCGGCGGCAACCCGTTCGCGATCCCCGGCGAGCTCACGCTCGACAACTACGCGCGGGCGTTCGCGACCGGCAACCTCTGGTTGAACATCGTCAACAGCTTCGTCGTCACCCTCGGCGCGAGCGCGCTCATCGTCGTCGCCGGGATGATGGGTGCCTTCGCCCTGCAGGTGCTCGGCTTCCGGTTCAGCGGGCTCGTGCGTGCCCTGTTCCTGCTGGGCATCATCGTGCCCGTCCAGATCGCGCTCGTCCCGCTCTTCGTCGACTACGCGCAGGTCGGGCTGCTCGACACGTACGCCTCGATGATCATCCCGCTCGCGGCGTTCTCGCTGCCGATGGCGATCTACCTTTTCTCGTCGTTCTACGAGTACATCCCCCGGGAGATGTACGAGGCGGCGTCGCTCGACGGCGCGGGCCCGTACCGGATCTTCGCCCGTATCACGACCCCGTTGTCCGTGAACACCATCATCACGGTGGTCCTCGTGAACAGCATCTTCATCTGGAACGACTTCATCTTCGCCAACACGTTCGTCCTGTCCGACGGGCTCAAGACGATCCCGCTCGGTCTGCAGAACTACATCGGCGCGATGGGCAACACCGACTGGACGGCGACCTTCGCGGCCGTGTGTGTCACCGTGACCCCGTTGCTGCTGGTATTCCTCGTCCTGAACAAGGCGATGATCAACGGACTCGAGAGCGGGGCGACCAAGGGATGAGCACGGCAGGCAACGGCAAGCACGGTGCGACCGTCACGATGCGCGACGTCGCGAAGCTCGCGGGCGTCTCGGTCGCCACGGTCTCGCACGTCGTGAACGACAAGCCCGGTGCGCGCATCGGCAAGGACGCCCGGCGACGCGTGCACGAGGCCGTCGAGCAGCTCGGCTACCGCCCCAACGCCCTGGCGAAGACCCTCTCCCGCGGCACCTCGCCCTTCATCGGCCTCGTCGCCGACGAGATCGCCACCACCCCGTTCGCCGGCCAGATCATCCACGGTGCGCAGGACGAGGCGTGGAAGCACGGCTACGTCCTGCTCGTCGCCAACACCGACGGGAACGTGGCGGCGGAGAACGACGCCATCGCGATGATGCTCGAGCACCAGGTGCGAGGGATCCTCTACTCCACGTGGTACCACCGCGAGATCGTCGTCCCCGAGTCGCTGCACCAGACCGACACGATCCTGGTCGACTGCTTCGCCGACGGCAGCGGGCTGCCCGCCGTGGTCCCCGACGAGGAGCAGGGCGGGCGGACCGCCACCGAGGAGCTCCTCGCCGCGGGTCACCGGCGCATCGCCTTCCTCAACACCACCACCCCGTCGCCCGCGCGGACCGGTCGTCTGGCGGGGTACCGCGCGGCGCTCGAGGCGACCGGCCTCGGCTTCGACCCCGGGCTCGTCCTCTCCGTGGCGCCCGAGCAGGAGGGCGGCTATGCCGCGACGGCGCACGTCGTCGAGTCCGGAGCGACCGCCGTGTTCTGCCACAACGACCGTGTGGCGATGGGCGTGTACGACGGCCTGCGCGAGCGCGGGCTGCGCATCCCCGACGACGTCGCCGTCATGGGCTTCGACAACCAGGACGTCATCGCCGCCCACCTGCGCCCGACGCTGTCCACGGTGGCGCTACCGCACTACGAGCTCGGTGCCGCCGGCGTGCGGATGCTCCTCGGCGTCGACGCCGCGCCGGACGACACGCCCCGTCTCATCGCCTGCCCGCCGGTCCGCCGGCACTCGGTCTGAGGGGGCACCCCGTGCGAACGACGAACGCCGACGTGCCGCGGCCCCGCTTCCACTTCACCCCGCGCCGGCACTGGATGAACGACCCGAACGGGCTCGTGCACCACGGAGGGCTGTGGCACCTGTACTTCCAGCACAATCCCGAGGGTCCCGACTGGGGCAACATGAGCTGGGGCCACGCCACGAGCCCCGACCTGGAGCACTGGACCGAGCACCCCGTGGCACTGAGGCACCGAGTCGGCGAGCAGATCTTCTCCGGCTCCGTTGTCGCCTCACGTCAGGGCGACGACGTGCTCACCGCGTACTACACGAGCGCGTACGACGACGGTCGCCAGGCACAGTCACGCGCGACCAGCCACGACGGCGGCTTCACGTGGCTGACCGATCCTGGGAACCCTGTCCTCGACCGAGGCACCACCGCCTTCCGGGACCCCAAGGTGATCCGCCACGACGACGGCCACACCGCCCGATGGGTCATGCTCACCGTCGAGGCGGACGACCGGCAGGTCCGGCTCTACTCCTCCGACGACCTGCTGTCCTGGGAGCACCTGAGCACCTTCGGGCCGCTGGGGGCGAGCGGCGTCGTCTGGGAGTGCCCCGACCTGGTCAGGCTGCCCCTGGACGGCGACGACGACGATCCCCGGTGGGTGCTGCTGCTCAGCACCAACCCGGTGGGTGAGGACCCCGATCCCTCGGGCTCGTCGATGCACTACGTCGTGGGGCACTTCGACGGGACCAGCTTCGTCCCCGACTCCCCCGAGCTCCGCCCGCTCGACCACGGACGCGACTACTACGCGGCCGTCACGTTCGACGACGCCCCGAGCGGCGAGGCCGTGACGATCGGCTGGATGAGCAACTGGCGCTACGCGCACCGGTTCCCCTCCACGCCGTGGCGCGGGGCGATGTCGCTCCCACGCGTCCTGGCGCTCCGCACCGTCCAGGGGCGGCCCACCCTCGTCCAGGCGCCGCCGGCCTTCGTCCGCGAGCTTCTCGAGCACGGATCGGCTGCCGAGGTCGCCGTCGGGGACGCCCCTGCCCTGCTCTCGTTCTCCGGGCACACGCTGGTCGAGCTTCGCTGGGACCCGTCGACCACCGGCGCGCTCGACCTGCGGCTGCGCGGGGAGGCGGACTCCTTCGTCGACCTCGCGCACGAGCCCCGTGCCGGGACTCTCCGCATCACCCGCGGAGGCCGCGCCGCCGAGTCCGTGCACCGCGACTTCCCGTCGACGAGCACCCTGCCGCTGCCCGGGGACCGCGCGGCGCGACTGCTCCTCAGCCTCGACGGCCCCCTCCTCGAGGTCTTCGTCCACGACGGCGAAGCGACCGCGTCGAACCTGGTCGTCCTCGGGGCCGAAGGTGTCACCGCGAGCCTCGGGACTGCACGACGGGGAACCGTGCACGTCACCGCCGTCGACATCGACGCGCCCGTGGATCTCGACGCTCCCGCCCCCGCCGCCGCGGTCGGCTGACCAGCACTCCCGTCCGAACTTCTTCCCTTCCACCGCTGCCCGAACCGGGGCGGACGCCTCGTCGCGCCCGCCCGTCTACGAGAGGAACCAGCAATGATGCCGTCCGTCTCACGCCGCACCCTGCTCCAGGGAGCCGGCGCCGGAGCCCTCGCCCTGATCTTCGGCGGCGCCGTGCCGCCCGCAGCCCGCGCCGCAACCGGGGGCTCACTTCGTGCCGTCTACCACATGACTCCCCCCAGCGGCTGGCTTTGCGACCCGCAACGCCCGGTCACCACGCGCGGCGCCTACCAGCTGTACTACCTGCACTCGGACCAGAACAACGGCCCCGGCGGCTGGGACCACGCGACCACCACCGACGGGATCGCCTTCACCCACCACGGCACCGTGATGCCGCTGCAGCCCGACTTCCCCGTGTGGTCCGGCTCGGCGGTCGTCGACGCCGCGAACACGGCAGGCTTCGGCGCCGGAGCGGTCGTCGCGCTCGCGACGCAACCGACCGACGGCGTCCGTAAGTACCAGGAGCAGTACCTGTACTGGTCCACCGACGGCGGGTTCACGTTCACCGCCCTGCCCGACCCCGTCATCGTCAACACCGACGGCCGCGCCGCGACGACGCCGGCCGAGATCGAGAACGCCGAGTGGTTCCGCGACCCCAAGGTCCACTGGGACACCGCTCGCGGCGAGTGGGTCTGCGTCATCGGACGACTGCGATACGCCGCGTTCTACACCTCGCCGAACCTGCACGACTGGACGCTGCGACGCAACTTCGACTACCCGAACCATGCCCTCGGCGGCATCGAGTGCCCCGACCTGTTCGAGATCACGGCCGACGACGGCACCCGCCACTGGGTGCTCGCCGCCAGCATGGACGCGTACGGCATCGGCCTGCCGATGACGTACGCCTACTGGACGGGCACCTGGGACGGCGAGCAGTTCCTCGCGGACGACCTCACCCCGCAATGGCTCGACTGGGGCTGGGACTGGTACGCGGCCGTCACCTGGCCCTCGGCCGACGCGCCCGAGACCAAGCGTCTCGCCGTCGCGTGGATGAACAACTGGAAGTACGCCGCCCGCGACGTCCCCACCGACGCCACCGACGGCTACAACGGGCAGAACTCGATCGTCCGCGAGCTGCGGCTCGCCCGGCAGCCCGGCGGCTGGTACAGCCTCCTGAGCACCCCCGTGGCGGCGCTGGCGAACTACGTCACCGCCACCACCACACTCCCCGACCGGAACGTCGACGGCAGCGCCGTCCTGCCATGGAACGGACGCGCGTACGAGATCGAGCTCGACGTCGCCTGGGACACCGCGACGAACGTCGGCATCTCCGTGGGCCGCTCCCCCGACGGATCCCGGCACACGAACATCGGCAAGTACGGAGCAGACCTGTACGTCGACCGAGGCCCCTCCGACCTCGCCGGCTACTCGCTCGCGCCCTACTCCCGGGCCGCCGCCCCCATCGACACAGGCGCCAGGTCCGTGCACCTCCGCGTCCTCGTCGACACCCAGAGCGTCGAGGTCTTCGTCAACGCGGGCCACACCGTGCTCTCGCAACAGGTCCACTTCGCCGAGACCGACACGGGGATCTCGCTCTACACCGACGGCGGCCCCGCGCAGTTCACCGGCATCACGATCCGCGAGTTCGGGGAGGCGATCTAAGCCATGCCCGCCATACCGTTCACCGAAGCGGCACCCGCAGAGGCGACCGCCGACGACCGACACGTGCTCGTCGTCGGAGAGGCGCTGATCGACGTCGTGCACCGCGCCGACGGCAGCGTCGACGAGCACCCCGGCGGGAGCCTGGCCAACGTCGCCCTCACCCTCGGGCGGCTCGGCCGCGACGCACGCCTGGCCACCTGGCTCGGCCCGGACGAGCGCGGCGACGCGATCCGGGCCTGGCTCCACGACTCCGCCGTGACCCTCGCCCCCGGCAGCACCGACGCCGAGAGGACCAGCGTCGCCACCGCCCACCTCGACGCCCACGGCGCCGCGACCTACCAGTTCGACCTGGAGTGGCGCGTCCCGGCGGGCACCGCCCCGGACGCCGGGACGCTCGCCGTGCACACCGGCTCGATCGCCGCCGTCCTGGAGCCCGGCGCGTCCGACGTGCGCACCCTGGTCGCCGCCGCCCGCGACACCGCCACGATCACCTACGACCCCAACGCCCGCCCCGCCCTCATGGGCGACCCCGCCGACGCACGCACCCGGATCGAGGCGCTCGTCGCGCTCGCGGACGTCGTCAAGGTCAGCGACGAGGACCTCGCCTGGCTCGCACCCGGCACCGACCCCGTCGCCGTCGCGCACCAGTGGCTCGCGCTCGGCCCCGCGCTCGTCGTCATCACCTACGGCGGCGAGGGCGCCCTCGCCCTCACCGCCACCGGTGAGCAGCGCATCACCGCCCCGCGCGTGGACGTCGTGGACACCGTCGGCGCGGGCGACTCCTTCATGGGCGCGCTCCTCGACGGGCTCTGGGACGCAGGCCTCCTCGGCGCGGACCACCGCGACGCCCTGCACGCGATCGACCCCGCCACGCTCACCGCCCTGCTCGAACGCTGCGCCGCCGTCGCCGCCGTCACCGTCTCCCGCGCCGGCGCCAACCCGCCCCGCCGCGCCGAGCTCGCGCGCGGTGCGGCGCCGTAGCTTGTCGTCCGCATCCATGGACGAAGCCTCCCGCCCATGCCCGTGAGCGCTGCGCAGACTCGTTCACCGCCCTCGACGTGCGCGGACAGCGCTGCCGATTTACGGTGGCATGTCCTTTTCTGATGCTTTTGAGGCGGTATGCAATGCTTGACGTCCATCATTTCACCTACGGAGCCGTGACCCCGCTCATCTCCTACGCGGCAGCGGTCTCCGGGTCGGCCTGCGGCCTGTCCGCGGTGTCCCGGTCCCGGGTCGACGCACCGTGGCACGTGCGGTCGGCGTGGCTCTGGCTCGGAGCCGCGGCCATCGGCGGGACCGGCATCTGGGTGATGCACTTCGTGGCGATGCTCGGGTTCACGGTCACGGGCATGCCGATCCACTACGACGTCCCGCTGACCGTCGCCTCCGCCGTCGTCGCCGTCGTGGTCGTCTCGGTCGGGCTCCACCTCGTGATGATGTTCGGCTACCGGCCGCTGCTGCTGGTGTCCGGAGGTGCCGTGGCAGGGCTCGGCGTCGCCGGGATGCACTACATGGGCATGGCTGCCATGCGGATGCACGGCACCATGCACTTCAGCGCGCTCTCCGTCGTCCTGGCCGTCCTCGTCGCGGTCGCCGCCGCGACGGCGGCCCTCTGGCTGTGCGTCCACGCGCGCGGCGCGCTGTCCACGACCGTCTCGGCTCTCGTCATGGGGGTCGCCGTCGCCGGGATGCACTACACCGGGATGTGGGGCGTCTCGGTGACGGGCCAGCCGGGCGCGCCCGACGACGGTGTCCCGATGCTGGACCTCCTCGGCGCCCTCCTCGTCGGAGGCGGCGGCTCCGTGGTGCTCCTCGTGTTCGTCGTGGTGGGTTCCCGGACCGAGTCCGAGCGGATGCGGCACGCCGCGTTGCAGGACCGCCAGTCGCAGGAGTCCGTCACGGTCGGCAGGTAGCGCACCACGGCGAGAGCCGCTCGTCACGGACGACGCGCGCGTACCCGGTCCTCCGCCTCGAGCACGCGGCGGAGCCCGTTGAAGTCGCGCCGGAGGATCCGCGCCAGCACGGACGTCGGCAGCAGCGCGAGGAGGCGGAGCCAGTCGGCCACGTCGCCGTGGTAGTCGGCCAGGACACGCGTGCCCTGCCCGTCGGGCGACGTGACGTACTCGACGCGGGAGTTCCAGGGAGACGTCGAGTGCCACACGACCCGCCGGTCGGTCTCGACGACCTCGAGCACGTCGGTGAACCGCACCCGGAACGGCCCGATGCGGTCCACCGCGGCCCACCGGTTGCCCACCCGGAGCGGGACGCCGTCCAACGGGCGACGGGAGTCGACCGCGGGTGCGAACTCGGGCCACCGACCGGGATCGGCGAGGTACGGGAAGACGCGCGACGGCGGGTGGTCGAGGTGGACGTCGAGCGTCACGCGTCGCCACACGGTTCGGTCCCCTCCGTCCGGGCGTCAGACCATCGCCGGCACGGGGCGGTCCGGGTAGAGCTCGCGCATCGCCGCGTCGTACCGCCGCTTGAGCAGGAGCAGGTACAGCACCCGGATCGGAGCCGGCACGTTGGCGCGGAACCAGTCCTCCCGCTCGGCCTCGGGGACGCTCGCGACCAGCAGGCCGAGCTGCAGCGCCATGACGTCCTTGCCGAGCTCCTTGCGGTGCGCCAGGAGCGTGGCGCGCGTGTGCTCCTCCATGAAGTCCCACTCCTGCTGCGACATCACGTCCGCCGCCACGGGAAGGATGTCGCCCTCCTCCTGCCCGAGGTGCGCCGAGAGGACGTCCCGCAGCCCCTCGACGTCGGCGGCGAAGGCGTCGCGGAGCCGCGGGTCGGCGGTGGCCACCCAGGGCTCCAGCTGAGGCTCGATCCTGGCGAGGTGCACCGCGACCTCGGCGTGCTGCGCGCGCATCCGCCCGACATGGAGGGCGCAGGCGGGAGCGCGCACCTCCAACCGGTCCCACAGCACCAGGTCCTCGGTCTCGTGGTGCATGTGCAGCGCGAAGAAGTCCAGGTGGGCGTAGCGGCCCACGACCGCGGAGCGCGCCGTGTCCCCGGGTCGGACCTCACGCACGAGCTCGGGGAGCTCGCGGTACAGCCAGCGGAAGATCCGGTGGACGAGGAGCATGCCGGACGTGTCGCACCCGGGGTGCTGCCCTGGGGGCAGCGGCCCGGGGGGAGGGAGCCTGCTGGTCATCTCGTCCTCCGCCAGATCGGTCGACCTCGGTGTCGTCGTGGCGTACTGCGAACGCTACTCCCGCCCAGGAACGGGCCACAATGCTCGTCCGGCACGTTCACCCGGGCAGCGAGAAGCCCCGCCGTGTGGAGCGACGGGGCTTCTCGATCCGCTGTCTCATCGGATCCCGCCGGCGTTCTCACGCCGGAAGCATGCGCCCAGCCTATAGCGTCGTCGGGTGACGACGAGCGCCCGTGGCACCGACGACCGGGTCGAGCTGCTCTGGCTGCCGGTCGGTGCCGGCGGTCACGTGGTGCGGCGCACGAGCGCGTGGTGGGAGCGCGCGTGCGCCCTCGTCGAGCGCCGCCGCCCGGGTCCGCTGTTCCACGCCGCGCTCGAGGTGCACCTGGACGGCGTTCCCTGCACCGTCGAGATGACTCCCGCGTGGGGTCACGCCTCGGGCGTGCGCGGGGTGGTCGCCACCGGACCGGTCGGCGCCCGCCCGCTCGGCCGCTCACGCCTCTTCCGGTACGAGGTCCGCCGCTGGCCCCACGGGCTGATCCCCGACCGGTTCCACGCCGTGGGACCGGCCGTCGTCGTGACCCGTGACGCCGCCGCGGCCGCGCGGCTCCTGCACGCGGTCCCCGCATTCCCGACGTTCACCTGGGGTCGCAGGCCGCCGGGCGCCCACGACATGTGGAACTCCAACTCGCTCGTCGCCTGGCTGCTGGTGCGGGCCGGACTCCCCGCCGACCAGGAGCCGCCCGCGGGAGGTCGCGCCCCGGGGTGGCGGGCCGGTGTCCTGGTGGCGGAGCGCGCGGCGGCCGCGTCCTGGCCCGACGCGGCGTGACTCCCGGGGCCCGGACCGTGCCTGGCTCCGCCCCCGGCACGACCACCTCCTCCTCGAGGAGGAGGATGCGCGCCCGCCGATCTCGGCCGTCGGCGGGAGCCGCGCGCCCTGACCCGTCCGTAGCGTCGACGACGGTGGCGCCCGAGGACCGGGCGCCTCGCGACGACGGGAGGACGCATGATCCAGGTGCAGGCGCTCACCAAGCGCTACGGGTCGGTGACGGCGGTGGACGGGCTGACGTTCACGGCGCGGCCGGGCACCGTGACGGGCTTTCTCGGCCCGAACGGCGCCGGGAAGTCGACGACGATGCGTGTCGTGGTCGGGCTCGAGCGCCCCACGTCCGGCACCGCGACGGTCGACGGACGGCGGTACGCCGACCTCCCTGCGCCTCTGCGCACCGTGGGGGTCATGCTCGACGCGCGCTCCGTGCACCCGGGACGCACGGCGTTCCGGCACCTGCGCGCCCTCGCGCGGACCCACGGGATCGGCCGGGGCCGCGTCGACGAGGTCATCGGGATGACCGGTCTCGAGAGCGTCGGACGGCGTGCCGGCACCTTCTCGCTGGGGATGGGGCAGCGCCTCGGCATCGCCGGGGCGCTGCTCGGCGACCCCGGGACGCTCATCCTCGACGAGCCCGTGAACGGCCTCGACCCCGACGGCGTCCTGTGGGTGCGGGGGCTCGTCCGGGGGCTCGCGGCCGAGGGACGGACCGTGCTCCTCTCCTCGCACCTCATGCACGAGCTCGCGCTCTGCGCGGACCGGGTCGTCGTCATCGGCCGAGGCCGTCTCCTCGCCGACGCACCGGTCCAGGAGCTCGCCGCGGACGCGGGCTCGCTCGAGGACGCGTACCTGCGGCTCACCGCCGGAGCGGTCCAGTACCGAGGCCGCGCCTCCGGCGGGTCGGACCGCGCCGACGAAGAGACCGACCGCGCGACGGCAGGAGGTGCCCGATGACCGCCGCGACCCCCGCCCCGGTGCGCACTCCCCCGGCCCCTGCGCGGTCGACGCCCCGGGGCCCGACGCTCGCGCGCGTCGTCGGCTCCGAGTGGACCAAGCTCACGAGCCTCCGGTCCTCCTGGTGGGCCGCCGCGCTCACGGTCGCGGTCTCGGCCGCGCTGACCCACCTCTCGGCCCAGGCGTCCTCCGTGGACCCGGGGTTCGACCCGCTGGGCTCCCTCACGTCGGGCGTGCTGCTCGCCCAGGTGCCCCCGCTCGTCCTGGGCGTCCTCGTCGGCACGGGCGAGCACAGCACCGGCGCGTTCCGCACGACGTTCGTCGCCGTCCCGCGGCGCTGGCCGGTGCTCGCCGCGCAGACGGTCGTCACCGCCGCGTTCGCGCTGCTCGCGGCGGTGCTCGCGGTCGGCGCCGCCGTCCTCGCCCTGGTCCCCTCGGCGCGGGCCCGCGGGATCGCCCTCGACCTCGCGAGCGACGGCACGCCTCAGGTGCTCGGTGGGATGATGCTCCTGCTCGTCGCGATGGCCCTGCTCGGCCTCGCGCTCGGCGCGCTGCTCCGGCGGCCGGTGCCCGCCCTGACGATCGCGGTCCTCGTCGTCCTCGTCCTGCCCGTCGCGCTCGTGCTCGCGGCCGACCTGGCGGGCGACCCGCTCGCCACGTCCGCGGGCGTGCCGCCGGCCCAGGCGGCCGTCAACACCGCCGTGACGTTCCTCCCCGCCGGCGCGGGGTCCCTGCTGACGACCGAGGGCGCCGTCGAGGGGGCGCCCGACCTCGGCGCGCTGGGCGGTGGGCTCGTCCTGGCGACGTGGGTCGCCGTCCCCCTGGCTCTGACCGGCGTCCGCCTCCGCACGCGGGACGTGGTGTGACGTGGCCGTGACGACGCAGACCCCCGCCGTCCGGCCCGCGGACCGCTCGCAGGTGACCCTCCGCCGGGTCCTCGCGGCCGAGCTCGACAAGCTCACGAGCCTGCGCGCGACGGGTTGGCTCGCCCTGGCGACGGTCGCGGCGTCGGCCGCGAGCGCCTGGGCGCTCGGCCTGTTCGCCCGGCCCGACGCCGGCACGTCCGGTGCGCCCGTGGCCGTCGCCGGGTACGTGCTCGCCCAGCTCGGGTTCCTCGTGCTGGGCGCGACGACCGGCTCGGGCGAGTTCCGCACCGGTACGGCGCGTGTCACCTTCGTCGCGGTCCCCCGGCGGATCCCGGTGCTCGTGGCCCAGGTGCTCGTCACGACGGCGGTCGCGGCCGTCACGGCCACGGTCGCGCTGGGCGCGGCGCTCGCCGCGACCGCCGCCCAGCGCGCGGCGACCGGGCTCGTGCTGGACGTCGCGGACCCCGAGACGGCGCGCCTCCTCGGGGGGTTCGTGCTCTACCAGACCGGGGCCGCGCTCGTCGGGCTGGGGCTGGGGGCGCTGCTGCGCCGGCCCGACGCCGCTCTCGTCGCCGGGGTGGTCCTGATCGTGGTGCTCGACCACCTCCTCGCCACGAACCCCGGCCGGGTCGCGGACACGGCGCGCGCCCTCCTCCCGGGCGCCGGGACGCGGCTCCTCCAGGGCGACGAGCGGTTCGCCGCGCTCGACGCGACGACGCTGGGCCCGCACGTCGGTCCGTGGGCGGGCGGTCTCGTGCTCGCCGCGTGGGCTGGGCTCCTGCTCGTCGCGGCGGGGATCCGCCTGCGCCACCATGACGTCACCTGACCCGGCCGAGGACGGATGGGAGAGTGGGGCCATGCCCCCGCCGTCCCCCGCCGCTGCCGTGCGCACGGCGACCGACGCCGTCGCCCTCACCACGCCCGACCTCCGGCGGCGCGGGCCGCTCGGCCGCCTGGTCGAGGAGCACCCGCGGGCCGCGGACGCGGCGCTCGTCGCCGGCCTCGTCTCGCTCGGGCTCGTCACCGCGGTCCTCGGGCTCGCGACCGTCGAGGGGTCCACCGGGCTCGGCCTCTTCCGGCCCGACGAGCCCGTCGCCCAGGTGGTCGTCACGGCCTGGCTCGCCGGCGCGGTCCTCGGGGCGACGCTCCTCCTCGCCCGCCGCACGCGACCGCTCGCCGTCACGGTCGCGCTCACGGCGCTGGCCGTCGCGTCCCTCGCGACCGCGGGCGTGCTGGGGGTGCTCGGGGTGTGCCTCGCGTGCGCGGTGCACGCCGTCGCGGCCTCCCGCCCGCCGCGCACGGCGTGGCTGACGTGCGCGGCGGTGCTCGCCGTCGTCACGGTGGCGCTGTGGTGGTGGCAGGACATCGGCCTCGCCGAGATCCTGCTCTGGAGCGACCCGGTCGTGTCGCCGGACGGCGACCCCGTGCGGGACCTCGCCGAGCCGCCCTTCTCCCCCGGCCGCCGGTCCGCGTCCGTCTCGCTCCTGCTCGCGCTCCTGCTCCTCGGCATGGCCACGGGCTCCGGCGCGCGCGCCCGGCGGCTCCATGCCGAGGACCTGGCGGAGCGCTACCGGGCCATGGCCCGGGACCGGGACCAGAGCGCGGCGCTCGCTCGCGCGGGCGAGCGCGCCCGCATCGCCAGGGAGATGCACGACGTCGTCGCGCACAGCGTCTCGGTGATGGTCGCCCTGTCCGACGGTGCGGGCGCCGCGCTCGACCGCGCCCCCGACCGCTCGCGCGAGGCCCTGCGGGAGCTCTCCCGGACCGGGCGCGAGGCGCTGACCGACATGCAGCGCGTCCTCGGCGCGCTCGACCCCGACGACGAGGAGCCCGAGACGCCGGACGGGCGGCCCGAGCCGACCGGGACGGACCTCGCGGCCGTCGTCGCGCGCTTCCGCGCCGCGGGCGTGCCCGTGACGGCGACCGGCCTCGGCGTCCCGCTCCCGGACGACACCTCGCTCCGGCTCGCGGTCGTGCGGGTCGTGCAGGAGTCGCTGACGAACGTCCTGCGGCACGCGCCCGGGACGTCGACGGCCGAGGTCGAGGTCCGGCGCGGCGCGGACGTCGTCGAGGTCGAGGTCCGCGACGCCGGCGGCACCCGCCCCGGCGCGGGTGGCGGGACCGGCCGCGGCATCCTCGGGATGCGCGAGCGCGCGGCCCTGCTCGGCGGCAGCGTCGCGGCCGGCCCCCGCCCCGAGGGCGGGTGGGTCGTGCGCGTCGTGCTCCCGTGGGACCGGCCGGAGGAGCTGCGACGGGACCTGCGGGAGGGTCTGCCGGAGGACGAGGACGACGGAGGGGCCCCGTGACGACCGTGCTGCTCGTGGACGACCAGGCGCTCCTGCGCATGGGGTTCCGGCTCGTGATCGAGTCGGAGCCCGACCTCGAGGTGGTCGGCGAGGCGTCCGACGGCCGGGTCGCGCTCGACCAGGTCGCGGCGCTCGCGCCCGACGTCGTCGTCATGGACGTCCGCATGCCCGGCATGGACGGCATCGAGGCGACCCGGCGCGTCGTCGCGGAGCACCCCCGGACGCGCGTGCTCGTGCTGACCACGTTCGACGTCGACGAGTACGCGTTCGCGGCGCTGCGCTCCGGCGCGAGCGGATTCCTGCTGAAGAACGCCCGCCCGCACGACCTCGTCGAGGCGATCCGCACCGTCGCGGCGGGGAGCTCCGTGGTCGCGCCCCGGGTGCTGCGCCGCATGCTCGACCTCTTCGCCCCGCACCTGCCCGCCGGGGAGCAGCCGACGGACGACGGCCTCGACCCACGCCTGCGATCGCTCACGCCCCGCGAGCTCGACGTGCTGCGGTGCGTGGCCGAGGGCCTGTCCAACGCCGAGATCGCCGAGCGCCTCGTGCTGTCGTCGACGACCGTCAAGACGCACGTGGGCAACCTCCTCGCCAAGCTCGGTGTGCGGGACCGGGTCCAGGCCGTGATCGTCGCCTACGAGAGCGGGCTGGTCGGGTCGCGGTCCTGACCGAGGTTCCCGCCCGTGGCCGGTGCGCCGCGTTCACCCCCGACGGGTGAGGCTCTGCCCCGGGTCCGCTGCGACCGTGGTGACGAGCGCCGGAGAGGAGCCCACGATGACGGCTGCGCAGATCCCCCGACAGCAGGTCCCTCCCGCCACGGGCCCGTGGCACACCGCCTCGACGGAGGCCGTGTGCGCGGCGCTCGACGTCGACCCGGCGGTCGGGCTGACGTCGGCGCAGGTCGCCGAGCGGCGCGCCCGGTACGGGCCCAACGCGCTCGCGGAGGAGCGCAAGGAGAAGCCGTGGCAGGCGTTCCTGCGCCAGTACCGGGACCTCATGCAGCTCGTCCTCGTCGGGGCGGCGGTGGTCAGCATCATCGCGCTCGGCGACGTCACGACGGGCGTCGTCGTCCTCGGGCTCACCGTGCTCAACGCCCTCATGGGCCTGCACCAGGAGGGCAAGGCCGCCCAGAGCGTCGCGGCGCTGCAGCAGATGCTCGTCATGACGGCCACCGTGCGCCGCGACGGGCGCCAGGAGCAGGTGCCCGCGGAGGAGCTCGTGCCGGGCGACGTCGTCGGCTTCGAGGCGGGGAGCAAGATCCCGGCCGACGGGCGGCTTCTCGTCGCGGCGTCGCTGGAGATCGAGGAGGCCGGCCTCACGGGCGAGAGCACCCCGGTCGCCAAGGGCGTCGAGACGGTCGTCGCGGACGACGCTCCGCTCGGGGACCGCACCGACATGGCGTACATGAACTCGCAGGTGACGCGCGGGCGCGGCGAGATGGTCGTCACGGCGACGGGCATGACGACCGAGGTGGGCCGCATCTCCGGGATGCTCAGCGGCGTCGAGCAGGACAAGACCCCGCTCACGCGCCAGCTCGACCGCATCACCGTGATCATCACGGTCATGGCGGCGATCGCCCTCGTCGTCGTGGTGGTCCTGGGCCTGGTGCGCGGCGAGGACTTCGACAGCCTGTTCGTGGTCGGGATCAGCCTCGCGATCGCCGCGATCCCGACGGGCCTCCCCGCGGTCGTGACGATGCTGCTGTCGCTCGGCACGCGCCGGCTCGCCGAGGAGGGCGCGATCGTCAAGCGCCTCAAGTCGGTCGAGACGCTCGGCTCGACGTCGGCCATCTGCTCGGACAAGACCGGGACCCTCACGCTCAACCAGATGACGGCGCGCCGGCTGGTGCTCGCCGGGCGCCGGTTCTCCGTCGACGGCGAGGGCTACTCGACGACCGGCCGCATCCTCGCGGCCGCCGGCTCGACGGACGTCCCCCTCGAGCCCGTCGCGCTGCCCCTGGCGCTCGCGAGCGACGCCGTCGTGCGCGACGGAGAGTGCATCGGCGACCCCACCGAGGGCGCCGTCGTCGTCCTGGCGGCGAAGGCAGGCCTCGACGTCGAGGAGACGCGCGCCGAGCACCCTCGTGTCGCGGAGGTGCCGTTCGACGCCGCGTACAAGTTCATGGCGACGTTCCACGACATCGACGGCGCGCTCACGTGCTTCGTGAAGGGCGCACCGGACGTGCTGCTCGCCCGGTCGAGCCGCTACCTCACCGCCGACGGCGGGACGGCGCCGCTCGACGACGACGCCCGGGCGCGCGTCGTGGCCGAGAACGACGCGCTCGCGGGCGGCGGCATGCGCGTGCTCGCGGTCGCGCGACGGACCGTCGGTCGGGACGAGCTGTCCGGAGAGCTCCTCGACGCGGTGCGCGACCTCGAGCTGGTCGCGCTCGTCGGCATCGTCGACCCGCCGCGGCGGGAGGCGCGCGACGCCATCGCGGAGTGCCGCGACGCCGGCATCCGCGTCCGGATGATCACGGGCGACCACGTGACCACCGCGGCCGCGATCGCTGCGCAGCTCGGCATCGAGGGCCGTGCGCTGACCGGTGCCGAGTTCGCCGCGATGTCCGACGCCCAGCTGGAGGCGGAGGTCGGGGAGATCGGCGTCGTCGCGCGCGTCGCGCCCGAGGACAAGGTGCGCCTCGTCGACGTGCTCAAGCGCAAGGGCGACGTCGTGGCCATGACCGGCGACGGCGTCAACGACGCCCCGGCGCTCACGCGCGCGGACATCGGCGTCGCGATGGGCATCACCGGCACCGAGGTGACCAAGGACGCCGCGGAGATGATCCTCACCGACGACAACTTCGCGACCATCGTGGCCGCGGTCGAGGGAGGTCGCGGGCTCTACGACAACCTCATGAAGTACATCCGCTTCCAGATGGTCGTGCTCGTGGGCTTCATCCTCACCTTCGTGGGCGCCGGGATCTTCACCGTCGCGGGCGGCACGCCGCTCACGCCGCTGCAGATCCTCTGGGTGAACTTCGCGATCGACGTGCTGCTCGCGATCGGTCTCGGCTTCGACGCCGCGACGCCCGGCCTCATGCGCCGTCGTCCCCGGCCGCCGACCGAGCCGGTCATCGGGCGCGGGCTCGGGGTCCGGCTCGCCGTGGGCGGCGTGCTCATCGCCGTCGGCTCGCTCGTCGCCGTGGCGTGGGGCGAGGCCGACGCCGACCTGGCCGTCGCGACGACGATGGGTCTGACCGCGATGTCGCTCCTGCACGTCGTCGCCGCGCTCGAGTGGCGCGACCCGCGGGCCAGCATCCTGTCGTTCGAGACCCTCGCCAACGGCCGGTTCGTCATGCTGCTGCTCGCGTCGCTGGGTCTGACGTTCCTCGTCACGACCCTCGACGGCCTGCAGCGGATCTTCGGCACGGTCGACCTCGACGGCGGCCAGTGGGGCGTGTGCGCGCTCGTCGCGCTCGGGTTCCTCGTCCTCGCGGAGCTCGGCAAGCTCGTGCTGCGCCAGGTGGACAAGCACCGGACGCCTGCCGAGGCCCCTGCGACGTCCCGGGACTGACCCGGCGGCTCAGGGCACGACGCCGAGCTCGCGGCCCCGACGCACGGCGTCGCGGCGCGAGCTCACGCCGAGCTTGCGGTAGACGGACTTGAGGTGCGCCTTCACGGTGTTCACCGACACGAAGAAGTCCTCGGCGATCTCGACGTTGCTCGCCATCGACGGCAGCACCGCGAGGATCGCCAGCTCCCGCTCGGTGAGGGGCTCGACGAGCGGCGTCGGCTCCGGCGCCCGGTCCGCCGGGTCGAGGTGGGCGCGCAGCAGCACGGCGAGCGCGTCGTCGCGCCCGGCGACGGCGCGCGCGAGGGCCGGACGCAGCTCGCGCACCACGACCGTCAGGAAAGGACGGACGAGACGCTCCGTGGCGGCGAGGTCCAGTGCGCGGGCCAGCGGGACCTCCACGCGGCGGGTGCCCGCCCGGGCCAGCGCCGACGCCTCGACGAGGGCCGCCTCGACGCGCACGAGGGTGCTCACGTCCCCCTCCTCCACGTCCGCCAGCCCCGCGACGGCGCGCAGGGCAGCCCCGGTGCGCCCCGTGGTGAGCAGCTCGCGTGCGCCGCACACCGCGACGACGGCCGCTGCGCCCAGGCCTTCCCGACGCACGCGCACCGGGAGGGCGGGCTGCGTGCCGTCGTCGAGCAGGCGGACCGCGGCGGTCGCCCGGACCCACAGGTCGGCGAGCACAGGCGGCGCCGCGACAGGTCCGAGCGCACGGTCGGCCGCGACCAGCGCGTGGCGTGCCGCACCGGCGTGCCCACGGTCCGCCGCCACCAGTGCCTGGAGGAGGCGGACGGCCGCCTCGGACGCCGGCTCGCGGCCCCCGGAGTCGGCCGCCAGGGCGTGGGCGAGCTCCCGGTCGAGGGCCTCTTCGGAGGCCCGCAGGTATTGCACCCAGGCGCGTGCCGCGTGGGCCGGTCGCACGTGGGCGTACCCGTCCCAGCCGCGCGGCTCCGCCTCGGTCACGACCGCCAGAGCGAGCCGCTCCCCCTCGTCGAGCCGGCCCTCCGCGACGGCGCGGAGAGCCGCCGCCGCGCGCGCACCGAGGACGAAGAGCTGGGGCGCGCGCCCCTCGCGCCCCGGGGGCGGCGCGAGCGGGAACGACACCGTCACCGGGTCCGGGCCCACCGAGCACCACGCGAGGCCCGCGGCACGGTGAGCCTGCGCGAGTCCGCGGTAGGTGTCGAGGGCGGGGAACGGGTACGGCGCCGCATCTGCCGCGGCGAGGGCTGCACCGGCCGCCGTCGCGATCCCCCGGACGTCGCCGGTCGAGCGCGCGACGGAGGCGTCGAGCAGCCCCAGGAGCACGGCAGCCGCGGGCTCCTCGACGGGGTCGAGGAGTTCGCGGGCCGTCTCGACGTGGTGCCGGGCGGCGTCGAACCGCTCGTCGACGTACGCGAGCGCGCCCGCGCACAGGTGGAGGCGGGCGTCGACCCCGATCGTCGCGTACGGCACGCGCCGCAGCGTGTCCGCGACGGTCTCGCGGTGCGGTCCTGCGAGCTGCACCGCCGCGCCCTCGACGAAGACCTCGCCCACGAGCGGCCAGTCCTCCGCCGCCGCCGCATGCTCGAGGGCCCGCAGCGCCTCGCCGTCCCGTGCGAACCAGCGCGCCGCCGCGCGGTGCGCGTCGCGCAGCCGGGACGGGTCCTCGAGCCGGAACTGGCTCAGGAGCATCTCGCGCAGGAGCGGGTGGTACCGGTACCAGGTGCGGCCCTGGCCCGCCGTCATGACGAACCCGTCGGCCGCGGCGAGACCGGGGAGCAGCCGCTCCGCCGGTGCCCCGGGATCGAGCGCGGACGCGAGGTCCGGGCACACGGCCGAGGTCACGCTGGTGCGCAGGAGGAAGCTGCGGGTCGCCGGTTCCTGGCCGTCGAGGACCTCCGCCAGGAGGAACTCCGCCGCCGAGCGGTCGGCGCGTGCCCGGCTCGCGGCGTCGTCGGCCTCGACCCGGAGGCGGACGCCCACCGCCCAGCCGCCCGTCTCGTCGAGGACGCGCCCCGCTCCGGACGCCGAGAGCGGCTTCCCGTGGACCGCGGCGAGCGTCGTGACGGCCGGGGCGTCGAACGCGAGGTCCGCGGCACCGACCTCGGCGACCTCGCCCTGCGCTCGCAGCCGCTGGAGCCGGACCAGCGGGTCGACGCGCGTGAGGAGGACGAGGTGCAGGGGCAGCGGGTACCGCAGGAGGTCGTCGACCGTCGCCGCGACGTCGGGCCGCGCCGCGTGGTGGAAGTCGTCGAGCACGAGGACGACGGGCTCGGGCAGCTGCTCGACGGCCGCGAGGACCCGGCGCAGGAGCGCGGGCGAGAGCCGCGGCGGGACGACGAGCGTCTCGAGCGGGTGCCCCGGGGGCACCGCGCCCGCGGCGCGCAGCGCGGACAGGACGTCCGCCCAGAACGCCGCCGGCTTGTCGTCGAACGGCTCCAGCGTCAACCAGGCCACCCGCGGGCCGGTGGCAGAGCGCGCCCACCGGGCCACGGCAGTCGTCTTGCCCCAGCCCGGGCCGGCCGACACGAGCGTCAGACGCCGCGTCACCGCAGAGGCGACGAGGGTCTCGACCGAGGGGCGCGCGACCGTCGTCGCGGGAAGCTCCGGGACCGACGTCCGGGCGCACAGCATCTCGGAGGCGTCGGCGCCGCGCGCGACCGCCGTCCGCTCGGCACGTGGCTTGACCGAGGCCATGAGTGCAGGCTAGGCCCGGGGTCCGGAGACCGCACGACGGAACGTCGAGACGCCGCGCGCGTCAGGCCGGCCCCGCGCCGGACGGCGGGGCCACGGCGGCCGTGGGGTCGGCGACGGCGGGCGGTCGGGCGAGGATCTCGACGACGACTAGCACGAGCCCCGCGACGAGCGCGACGCCCACCACGAGGCCCGGTGTCAGGGAACCGGCCAGGAGGAGGACGAGAGCGGCGACACCGATGACGACGACCCGCACGAAGGCCTTGTGCCGTCCGAGCCAGTCGCCGACCCCACGGCCGCCGTGGCCCCGCCGTCCGGCGCGGGGCCGGCCTGACGCGCGCGGCGTCTCGACGTTCCGTCGTGCGGTCTCCGGACCCCGGGC
>NZ_LUAZ01000050.1:0-151902 GCF_001647255.1 Cellulosimicrobium sp. I38E | reverse complement strand
ACCCCGGAGACCCCGTGACCGACGTCCCGCCCGTCCCGCTGCCCGCCGTCGACCCCGTGGACCCGGCGTTCGCGAACCCGTGGCCCGCGCGCGACGGCACGCGCATCACCGGCGTGCGCGCGATCGTCACGGCGCCGGACGGCATCCCGCTCGTCGTCGTGCGCGTCGACACGAACGTGCCCGGCCTGTACGGGCTCGGGTGCGCGACGTACACGCAGCGGTGGCACGCCGTGGCCGCGTACGTCGAGCAGCACCTGGAGCGGATCGTCGTCGGTCGCTACCCCGGCGACATCGGCGACCTCGTGCGCCTCGCGCGGCTCGCGCCCTACTGGCGCGAGGGGCCCGTGGGGAACAACGCCATCTCCGGGCTGGACATGGCGCTGTGGGACATCGCCGGCAAGCGCGCGGGCATGCCCGTGCACGAGCTGCTGGGCGGCAAGGTGCGCGACGCCGCCGACACCTACCTCCATGCGAGCGGGCGGACCGTCCAGGAGACGATCGACGACGCGGCGCGGATCGTGGACGCCGGGTGGCGGCACGTGCGGATCCAGACCGGCCAGCCTGGCCTCGGGCACTACGGCACGGCCGCGGACCCCGAGCCCGGCTACCCCGCCGCGCCCAACCCCCACGGGTGGAGCGTCGAGGAGTACCTGCGCCGCACGCCGCGCCTCTTCGCGGCGGCGCGCGAGGCGCTGGGCGAGCAGGTCGAGCTGCTGCACGACGTGCACTCGCGCCTCACGCCCAAGCATGCCGTGATGCTCGCCCGGGCGCTCGAGCCGTACCGCCCGTTCTTCCTCGAGGACGTCCTCGCGCCCGAGCACTGGGACCGCCTGCCCGAGGTGCGTGCCGCGTCCCCCGTCCCGATCGCGGTGGGGGAGCTCGCGACGTCGTTCCCCGACGCCGCACGGCTCGTCCTGGGCGGCGGCGTCGACCTGATCCGGTGCCACATCAGCGCGATCGGCGGGCTCAGCGCGGGCCGGGCGCTCGCGACGGCCGCCGAGCTGGTCGGGGTGCGGACGGCCTGGCACGCCCCGGGCGACACGTCTCCGGTGGGTGCCGCGGCGAACGTCGCGCTCGACGTCACCTCGACCGCGTTCGGCATCCAGGAGGGCCACGTGTACTCCGACGCCGTGCACGAGGTCTTCCCCGGCACGCTGCGGATCGTCGACGGATGGCTGCGCCCGCACGACGCGCCGGGCTTCGGCGTCGACCTCGACGAGCGCGCCGCGGCGCGCTACCCGGCAGATCTCGCGGGGCACGACGCGTGGGCAGCGGGCGTCCGCGCGCCCGACGGCGGCCTGGTCGCCCCCTGAGGGATGGTCACCCCGCGGCGCACGTGGGGGTCGGGGGCTCGCCCGCCAGGCGCGCCTCGGTCCACCGCACGAGGTCCGGGGCGAGCGGGGAGTCGGCCTGGACGAGCCCGACATGGTCCCGCTCCGGGTACACGCGGTAGTCGACCGGCTGCCCGGCGGCGCACCGCGCGCCGACGTACGCCTCCTGCGCCGTGGGGAGGATCAGCGTGTCGGACGCCCCCTGGGCGACGAGCAGCGGCGCGGCGACCGGACCCGTCGGCACGTTCTCGGCCAGGCGCTCCCCCAGCGGGCCGGTCGTCGGGTCGGTGGTCCACAGCGGCTGGTCCATCGACAGGGCCTCGGCGACCGAGACGAGCGCGCTCGGCTCCGACAGGCAGCGCGACGCCATCTCCCGCACGACGAACCGCGCACCCGGGCGGACGTACCCCGCCGCGTCGCTGTCCGGGTAGATCGCGTCGTACGCCTCGACGACGAACGACGCGAAGACGCTGCCGCCGGTGACGCTCTCCAGGTGGGACACGAGGCCGGTGAGGTCGCTCGCCGGCGCGAGCGCGGCGACGCCCGCGAGCGGGACGTCGGGCGCGTACTCCGGGGCGACGGCCCCGGTCCACAGGGCGGCGTGGCCGCCCTGCGAGTGGCCCCAGACGACGGTCTGCTCACCGAGCGTCGCGCCGTCCAGCTCGCGCGCGGCGCGCACGGCGTCGAGGACGGACCGCGCCTCGCCCTGGCCGACGAGGTACGGGTGGGGGCCGTCGGTCCCCAGGCCCACGTAGTCCGTGGCGACGAGCGCCCAGCCGTGCGCGAGGACGTCGTCGAGCAGGAAGAACGCACCGGACTCGAAGGGCTCGTCGAGGACCGACGGCGCGCAGCCGCGCGCGGAGCCCGTCGTCCCGTGGGCCCACGCGATCACGGGCGGCGCGGCGTCGTCCCGGAGGGTGTCCGGCACCACCACGATCCCGCTCGCCACCGCGGGCTCGCCCTCGTCGCGGGTGGTCGTGTAGAGGATGCGCCACGCCGTCGCGCCGTCGGGGATCTGCCGCGTGAACGGCTCGGCGCGCACGAGGCGGCCGGGCTCGTCCGGGACCGACGCGGGCGGGTCGTAGAACGCGTCGACCTGCGGCGCCGCACGATGCAGGCCGACGCTGACGGCCGCGAGGGCCCCGGCCGCGACGACCGCGAGGACCGCGCCGACGAGCGCGACCCGGCCGTGGCGTCGAGGCTCGGACGGGTCGGGCGCTGCGGAGGTGCTTCCCGGAGCGACGGCGCGGGCGGCTTCGGCATGGGTCCGGCTCCTGCGGACCCCGGCGACGAGGAGGCGGACACCGAGGATCACGACGCGGACGCCGAAGACCACCGCGACGACGAGCACCGTGACGTCCGGCCACACGAGAGCCAGCACGCCCAGCACCACCGAGGCCACGCCGAGCGCGAGGCGCGTCCAGCGGTCGGCACCGGACGAGCGCACCCCCTCGACCCCGTCCAGGACGCCCGCGACGACGAGCCCGACGCCGACGAGGACCGCGACGACGACGATCGACGGCGCCGGCCACACGACGACCGCGACCGCGAGCGCCAGGAACACCATGCCGCGCGCGACGTGCGGCCAGCGCGGGGCCCGCAGTGCTCCGGGTGCGCGGGGAGCGGACTCGCCACCCCGGTCGGGCGACCGACCGGCGACGAGCTCCGTGACGCCGAGGACGGTCGCCCCCACGACGACCGCGACCACCAGCAGAGCGAGCGACGCGAACGGCCGCAGGACGAGGGCCGCGCCGACGACCGTGCACACGACGCCGAGCGTGACGAGGACCCACGGCGGGACCCTCTCCCCCGCGGCGGCGGCGGACGCGCGCATCCTGGCTCCGAGGCGGCTCACGCCGCGAACGTACCGGGCGCGGTGCCGCTCCGCGCGCCGGCCGTCGCCGACGTCGCGCGCTGACGGCGGGCTCAGGCCGGGGGCGCGGCCGCGTGCGCCGGGCGGCGCGTCCAGCGAGGCAGGCCCGGCCCGACGCACGGCCGCGGCCAACGTCGATGCAAAAAGCAAACGACCAATCGCAATATCGCTACAGAGTCTTGCGCTCCCTGCGACCTCGTCCTAGTGTTCCGCACGGAACGACCCTGCGCGGAGGTGCGACCGCGCAGCGGGCCGGAGGGTCAGCACGCCCTCCGGTGAGCACGGAGGCGGACCGCCTCCCGAGAGAAGACGGGTCAACGATGATTCGCAGCACGAACCACCCCGCGGCGCGTCGGCGCGCCCGGGTCGCGGCCGCCACGGCCGTCGCCCTCACGCTCGTCGCGGGCACCGCCTCGACCGCCCTCGCACACGGCAAGCCCCAGCCCCCGGCTCCCGCCGTCGTGACGCGCGCCGCGGTCGACCCGGCGCTCGTCGAGGGACGCGGCGCCACCGTCCCGTTCCTCGAGCAGGAGGCGGAGAACGCCGTGACGACGGGGACGGTGATCGGGCCCGGCCGTGACGCCTACACGATCGAGGCCGAGGCATCGGGTCGCTCGGCCGTGCGGCTCGCGGCGGGGCAGAACGTGGAGTTCACGCTCCCCGCGGACGCGAACGCGATCACGGTCAGGTACTCGATCCCCGACTCCCCCACAGGCGGCGGGATCACGTCGCCGCTCGACGTGTCGGTCCTCCGCGGCGGCAAGAAGGTCGGGCTCGACCGGCGCATGACGCTCACGTCGGCGTACTCCTACCTGTACAACCAGTACCCGTTCACCAACGACCCGACGGCGGACCTCCTCCAGCCCGGCTGGTGGGTCACCGAGTGCGCGTGCGTCCCCGCGGAGACGTCGCCGACCCCGACGTTCGAGAAGCCGTTCCGCCCCATGAAGTTCTACGACGAGCAGCGGCTGCTGCTCGGCCAGACGTACAAGAAGGGCGACGTCGTCCGCCTCACGGTGCCCACGCGTGGCGCGGCGGAGTGGACCGTGGTCGACCTCCTCGACTCCGAGAAGGTCGCGCCGCCGAAGGTGCGCCTGCTCGCCGCGAACGCGCTGCTCTTCGGGGCCGACCCCACGGGCCGGCGCGACTCCGCCGACGCGCTCGACAAGGCGATCGCGTTCGCCAAGAAGCACCGGCTCGAGGTGTACGTCCCGCCGGGCGTCTACCAGGTGAACCGGCACATCGTCGTCGACGGCGTGACGATCCAGGGCGCCGGGAGCTGGTACACGATCTTCCGGGGCACGGAGGTCGCGCTCGACGCTCCCGCGCCCGACGGGTCCGTGCACACCGGGGTCGGGTTCTACGGGAAGTACGCCGACGAGGGCGGCAGCCGGAACGTGCACCTGCGCGACTTCGCGATCGTCGGGGACGTGCGCGAGCGCGTCGACACCGACCAGGTCAACGGCGTCGGCGGCGCGCTGAGCGACTCGTCCATCTCCGGGCTGTACCTCCAGCACACCAAGGTCGGGCTGTGGTTCGACGGGCCGATGGACAACCTGCGCGTGGAGGACACCGTGATCGTCGACCAGATCGCCGACGCGCTGAACTTCCACGGTGGCGTGACGAACTCGGTCGTCCGAAACGTCTTCGTCCGGAGCACGGGCGACGACGGCCTCGCCATGTGGTCCGAGAAGCTGGCGAACAGCGGCAACGTGTTCGAGAAGAACACGATCCAGTCCAACACCCTCGCCAACGGCATCGCGGTCTACGGCGGCACGGACAACACCGTCCGCGCGAACCTCGTCGCCGACCCGGTGCGCGAGGGCAGCGGGCTGCACGTCGGGTCGCGGTTCGGGGCGGAGCCGTTCGCGGGCTACCTCCACCTGACCGACAACACCGCGGTCCGGGCGGGCACGTACGAGCTCAACTGGAACATCGGGCTCGGCGCGATCTGGTTCTACGCGCTCGACCGCGACATCGACGCCGACGTCCGCGTCACCGGCGACCACTACCTCGACAGCACGTACAACGCGATCATGCTGGTCTCCGACTGGGGCGTGAAGGACCAGGTCGCGATCGAGGGCGTCGCCTTCAAGGACGTGCGGGTCGACGGCACCGGCACCTCTGTGGTGAGCGCGCGCGTGCGCGGCGGCGCGTCGTTCGAGAACGTCGACGCGCGCAACGTCGGCTGGGCGGGCGTGAACAACTGCGGCGCCTTCAACTTCCCGGACGGAGGCACCGAGTTCACGCTCACCGACCTCGGCGGCAACGACGGCACGTCGCTCAGCCCGTGGGAACCCGGCACGGTGAACTGGCTCGGCCGGTTCGTCCCCAGCGCGCCGAGCTGCAACGACCGCCCGCCGGTCGTCGCTCCCCCGGCGCCCTCCCCCTGGGTCCAGCCGGTCGGCTGACACCACCCCGCTGAGCGCAGGAAGCAGTCGCGGTCGGAGCGATTCGGCCGCGACTGCTCCTGCACTCACGGGCGGGGTGGCGGGTAGGGTCCCCCGGTGGCTCTTCTCGGACCGGACGACGACGTCGTCGCGCGTCTCGGGCGCGTGCCGGGGCGGATCGCCGTGGCCGGGGTGTCCGGGTCCGGGAAGACGACGCTCGCGCGGCGCCTCGGCGCGCGGCTCGGGATCCCGCACACCGAGCTCGACGCGCTCCACCACGGGCCGGCGTGGACGCCGCGGCCCGCGTTCCTCGACGACGTCCGGGCGCTCGTCGCGCAGGACGCGTTCGTCACCGAGTGGCAGTACACGGCCGCGCGGCCGCTCGTCCTCGCGCGGGCGGAGGTCGTCGTCTGGCTCGACCTGCCGACACACGTGACGATGCGGCAGGTGGTCGTGCGGACGCTGCGCCGGTCGGTCCGACGCGAGGTGCTGTGGAACGGGAACGTCGAGCCACCCCTGTGGCGCACCTGGTACCGGGCGCCCGAGGAGAACATCGTCCGGTGGGCGTGGACGACGCGCCACAAGTACCGCGACCTGCCCGCGGAGGTCGGGCGGGACGCCCCGGACGTGCTCGTCGTCCGGCTGCGGTCGCGGCGCGAGGTCGAGCGGTGGCTCGCCGCGCTCCCGGTCGTCGACGGCGCCTGACGACACCTCAGGACGCCGGCACGGGGTACCGCGTCAGACCGCCTCGGCCGCCACCTGGCGCGCGAGCGCCTCGACGATCCGCACGTCGGCGTCGAGCCACGGCACGGTCAGCCAGCTCCCGGCGTCGAGCCACGTCAGCTCGTCGTGCTCCACGAGGGGCTGCGGCTCCCCCGCGGTGATGCGAGCGAACCACAGGCGCATGACGTGCCGGTCCGTGATGATCCACGTCCCGTGGTCGGGCCCCACGAGCTCCTCACCGAGCTCGACGGCGACCCCCAGCTCCTCGCGCAGCTCGCGGTGCAGCGCCTCCGTGGGCGTCTCTCCGGGGTCGACCTTGCCCCCGGGGAACTCCCACCGACCTGCGAGGTGCGACGGTCGTGACCGGCGCGCGCTGAGCAGGAGCCGCGGAGCGACGAGATCGTCGACGATCGCCGCGGCCACCACCAGTCTGCGCAGAGTCATACGCGGAGTGTCGCACGGCCTCGTGTCGTGCGGGTGACGCGGTCACGCCCACGGTCCGGCGGGACCGTCGACCCGTCGGTCAGCGCAGGCCGGCCGCCCGCGCCCAGGCCACGGCCTCGGCGCGCGTCGAGACCCCGAGCTTGCGGTAGAGGCTCCGGACCTGCGACTTGACCGTGTTGCGCGTGACGAAGAGCTTGGTGGCGATCTGCTCGAGCGTGACGTCCTCAGACAGGTTCGACAGGACGACCCGCTCGCGGCGGGTCAGCGGGGCGATCGGCGTGGCGATCAGCTCCGACGGGGCCGCCATGGGGCGGACCAGCTCGATGGTGCTCATGTTCTCCTCCAGGTGCTCTCCGGTCACGTCATCCCCACGTGGCGAGTTCCGGTGTGGTGCTACATGAAGGGATGGGGCAGGAGTCGATTCATGACGCGACTTCTCGCGACGAATTTCAGGACGTCGGTCCCGAGCGGGGCAGATCGCCCGATCGCGCGTGTTTGCCCAGGTCAGGAGGCGTGCGCGTAGGAGAGGAGCAGAAGGGCGACCGCCGTGAAGTCCTCCGCGGACCCCACCGGGCGCACCACGACGCTCACGCTCATCTGCTCGACGGTGGGAACCATGCCTTGGGCGAGGTCCTCCTGCAGCGTGCGCTCGACCGCGTCGCTCAGGGCGGCCATGGCCGCGTCGACGGAGTTCTGCGGCCCCGACGAGAGATAGGTCGGCGTCGGCACGCGCGGGCCGCGGTGCTCGCGAGAGAACGTGCGGTCGGGTGCCGTCACGGTGTCGATCATGGGATTACCCCCTGACTGTCCGGGGGGACCGTCCCCTCCGTACGAACCACGGTGGAGGGCCGCCCTTGAGGGAATCGCACGGCCTCCGCAGGAGAACCTCAGGATTTGCTCAAGACCCGGGGTCGCGGACGTCGCCCACGCCCGTGGTCAGCGCGCGCAGGCGGTGCAGGGACGGGCCGACGGCGCGATGCTCGCCCGCGCGCAACGCCGTCTCGAGGGCGCGCGCGGCGGCGGTCGTCCGGTCGTCCCCGAAGGTCCCCGCGGAACCGGCGACCGCGTGGCAGAGGGATGCGGCCTCGAGCACCGCCTCGGGCGTCGGCGGGCCCGCGGCCCCGCTCCGCAGGAGTCGGGTCACGTTCTCCACCCGCTCGGCGTTCCGGGCGCGCGCACGCTCCCGGAGCACGCGCAGCACACCGTCGAGACGGTCCTCCTCTCCCCCGGACGCCGCCGTCACGACGACCACCCGAGGAGAGCAGCCAGCCGAGGGGCGAGGTCGAGCGCGTCGAACGGCTTGGTGATGACCCCGGCCGCGCCCAGCCCGTCGAGACGGGAGATCTCGCCCGCCCCGACCTTGGCCGTGAGGAACACGACCGGCACGTCGCGCAGCGCCGGACGCATCCGCAGCCGTGCGAGGACGGTCGGCCCGTCGACCACCGGCATCATGACGTCGAGCACGATGGCGTCCGGCAGGACCCGCTCGGCGATTTCCGCGCCGCTGTCACCGTCCTCGGCGACGTGGACCTCGTACCCGCCGACCGCGTGGAGCGCGAGCTCCACCACCTCGCGGATCGACGGGTCGTCGTCGATCACGACCACCCGCCGCCTGCTCGCCCCTGCCGCCTCCATCATCACGACGCTAGCGGACAAGCGCTCGCCAGGCAGCGCGCGCGCCACGGAGGTCCCCTACGCTCGACGCATGGAGGCACAGCGGGGGGACGCCGAGCGCGTGCACGACCCGTTCGTCCTCTGGTGCTGGGCGGTCGGCGCGCTGCTCGTCCTGCTCGTCGTCCTGCTGGCGAGCCCCCTCGACGAGTCGACCCGGCGCGGCATCTCGCAGGTCTCCATCGTCGTGGCCGGCGCGACCGCCGCCGCGAGCTGCGGCTGGCGGGCCGCACGCTCGACTGGACGTCGGCGGCGGGCGTGGAGCCTCCTGTCCATCGGTGGCGCGATCGGCCTCGTGGGGAACCTCTACGCGGGGCTGGTCGCCGACCCCACCACGGGCGACGTCGCGTACATCACGGCACTGCTCCTGGGCGTCGTCGGCCTGGCCTTCTTCCCGACCGTGCGCCCGCGCGGCAAGGAGATCGGCCGGATGCTGCTCGACAGCGTCGTCGTGGGCGGGTCCGTCCTGTACATCGCCCTGTACGCCGTGACGATCGGCCCGGACGCCGGGTCCGGCTCTGGCTCCGCGGCCGTGACCGCCTACCTGCTGCCGGTGGTGGACGCCCTGCTCGCGACGTTCGCCGTCCTCGTCATGACCCGGTCGAGCGCGTCCGAGCGGGTGCCCCTCGTGCTCGTCGGGAGCGGCTTCGTGCTCTACGCCGTGGCCGACGTCGCGTTCGCCCTGCTCTCCGCCGACGGGACCTTCACGTTCGGCAGCCCGATCGACATCGGCTGGGTCGGCGGGTACCTGATGATCGCTCTCGCCGCGCGGCACCGGACCGCCTCCGGGAGCCCCGTCGCGGACCAGCCCGCCGAGGGGTCGGCGGTGCTCGGCACGACCGTGACGTTCTGCCTGTTCCTCGCCGCGGCGCTCGTCCGCGTGGCCCAGTCGTCGACGGGCGTCTCGTGGGCGCCCAACGCCCTCTGGGTCGTCGTGCTGGTCGCGGTCGTCGCACGCCAGGTGCTCGTGGTCGCGGACAACGAGTCGCTGCTGCACGGTCTGGAGCGCCGGGTCGAGGAGCGGACCTCCCAGCTGCGCGCCCTGGCGAGCGAGCGCGCCCGCACGCTCGAGTCCGTCGCCGACGGCATCTACGGCGTCGACCCCGACGGCCGGGTCACGTTCGTCAATCCCGCCGCCTCCCGGACGCTCGGCGCCAGCCAGGAGGCCCTCATCGGGCAGGGCGCGCACGCGCTCTTCCACGCGCCGGACGCGGACGGCAACGCCTACCCCGCGGAGTCCTGCTACGTCACCGAGGCCGTGCGCGACGGCGTCACCACGGTCGCGGAGCAGGACGTCTACCTCCGGGGGGACGGGTCGGAGGTCGCCGTCGAGGTCACGGCGAGCCCGCTCAAGGACGACGGCCGCACGCTCGGAGCGGTGGTCGTCTTCCGAGACATCACGGACCGCCGGGAGGTCGAGCGACTCAAGGACGAGTTCGTCTCCGTGGTGAGCCACGAGCTGCGGACACCGCTGACCTCCATCCGCGGTGCTCTGGGCCTGCTCGACAGCGGGACGCTCGGCCCCCTGCCCGAGCGGTCCGCACGCATGGTCCACGTCGCGCGCCTGAGCAGCGAGCGGCTCAACCGGCTCGTGGACGACATCCTCGACATCGAGCGCATGGACTCCGGGACGACGCCCCTCGAACGCGCCGACCACCGCGTCGAGGACCTCGTCACGACGGCCGCGGAGCAGGTCGGGCTGCTGGCGCGCGAGGCGGGGGTCGAGATCGTGCAGGAGCGCACCGACCAGGTCGTGAGCGTCGACGGCGACCGCATCGTGCAGATGCTCACGAACCTGCTGAGCAACGCCGTGAAGTTCTCGCCTCGCGGGACGACCGTCCGCGTGTCCGCCCGGGGCGCGGGCGACCTCGTCGAGCTCCAGGTCGAGGACGAGGGCCGCGGCATCCCGCCCGACAAGCTCGAGGCGGTCTTCGGCCGGTTCGAGCAGGTCGACGCGTCCGACTCGCGCGAGCGGGGCGGGAGCGGCCTGGGCCTCGCGATCTCGCGGAGCATCGTCGAGCGCCACGGTGGACGGCTCTGGGCCGAGAGCAGCGGGGAGGGAACGGGCTCGACCCTCCGTGCGACGCTCCCGCCGGCCACGCCGCAGGCGGACCACCCGCCGCGCGTCGTCGTGGTGGACGACGACCTGTACGTCGTCGACGTCCTCCGGTCGGTCCTCGAGTCGCGGGGGTACGACGTCGTCGGGGTGACCGACAGCGCGCAGGCGTTCGCCGCCATCGAGGCCGCCCGGCCCGCCGCCGTGGTGCTCGACCTCGCCATGCCAGGTCGCGACGGGCACAGCGTGCTCGACCGGGTCCGCCGTACTGCCGCGACGGCCAACGTGCCCGTCGTCATCGTCTCCGGGTCGCAGCCCTCGAAAGCGGTCACGACCGCCTCGCTCGCCGACCGGTGGCTCGTCAAGCCGGTCGACCCCGCCGAGCTCGAGCGCACCGTCCGGGAGGTCATCAGCCTGCGCCCGCACCACGAGCACGTCCTCGTGGTCGAGGACGACCCGGACCTCGGTGAGGTGCTGCGCACCCTCCTGCAGGGCGCCGGGCTCGTCGTGACCCTCGCGCGGAGCGTCCGGGAGGCCCAGGACGTGCTCGCCACGCCGGAGGAGCCGGCGCTCCTCGTCCTCGACCTCGCGCTCCCCGACGGCGCCGGCCGCGAGGTCGTCGCGGCGCTCCGGCGCGACGGACGCCTGAGCCGCGTCCCGCTGGTGGTGTACAGCGGGGCGCGGCTCGACGCGCGCCAGCGTGCGGGGCTCCGGCTGGGAGATACGGTCTTCCTGCGCAAGGGGAGCACCTCCCCCGAGAAGCTGCTGGAACCCGTGCTCGAGCTGCTGGACACGGCCGCGGGCCGGACGAGCACCGAGCCAGGACGACCAGGCGAGAGCCTGAGGACGGAGGACGAATGGCGCCCCGGGGCCCCACCATCTACGTGAGCCACGGCACGGGCACCGGGAGGACCGATCTCTCGGCCTTCGACGCCGCGCTCGCGGACGCCGGTGTCGGCGACTTCAACCTCGTCCGGCTGAGCTCGGTCGTCCCGCCCGGGTCCCAGGTCGTCGAGGTGGACCGGCTCGAGCAGGGGTACGGCGACCACGGAGACCTCCTCTACTGCGTCTACGCCGAGGCGCACGCCGTCATGCCGGGCCACGAGGCGTGGGCCGGCGTGGCCTGGTCGCTCCGGGACGACGGGAGCGGCGCCGGGCTCTTCGTCGAGCACGAGGCGCCGTCGCACGAGCAGCTCGAGCTCGACCTCACGCTCAGCCTCGAGGACCTCTCCGCGACGCGCGGGCACCGCTTCAGCCCGGCGGGACGACGAGTCACGGGCGTGCGGTGCGAGACCTTGCCGGTGTGCGCCGTGGTCGTCGCGGCCTACCGGCGTCAGGGCTGGGACGGAGCGGAACGGTGACCGGCGGCGCGACGGCTGCCGGGCGCGCCGCGGTCACCTTCGAGACGGCCGTGGACGGCGACCTCGCCGACCGGTTCTGGGAGCTCTACCTCGAGGCGTTCGAGCCGCTGCGGACGCGCGCGGCCGCCCGGCACGTGCTGCACCGCGAGGAGTTCGACGAGGAGATGAGCGACCCGCGGGTCCTCAAGCTCCTCGCCCATGACCACGACGGGACCGCGGTCGGGCTCACCACCCTGGCGACCGACCTCGCGGCCGTACCCTGGGTGAGCCCCGAGTTCTTCGCTGCGCGGTACCCCGAGCACGCCGCGCGGGGCGCCGTCTGGTACATCGGCTTCACGCTCGCCCACCCGGGTCGCCGCGCCAGCCGGACGTTCATGGACATGATCGACGCGCTCGTCGAGCACCTCGCCGCGCACCACGTCGTGTGCGCGTACGACGTCTCGCGGTTCAACGACGACTCGCTCCGCTTCGCGGAGAACCTGCGCCGTCATCTCGAGCGGACGCAGGACGTCCGGGTCGAGACGGTCGACCAGCAGACCTACTACGCCACGACGTTCCACTGATCCTCGCGGCGCACGGCTCGTGCCGGGGCGGTCCTCACCGCCCCGGCACGGGCGTCAGCTCCCGACGTGCGCCGCGTACTGGTCCGGGGTGAGCAGGTCGCCGGTCTCCACGACGTCGACCTTGAACAGCCACCCGTCGGTGTACGGGTCGGAGTTGACGACCGCCGGGTCGTCGATCGCAGCCTGGTTCACCTCGACGACGGTGCCCGTGACGGGCGAGAAGAGCTCCGACACGGACTTGGTGGACTCCACCTCGCCGATGACGCTGCCCGCGGTCACCTCGGAGCCCACCTCCGGCAGCTCCAGGTAGACGATGTCACCGAGCGCCTCGGCAGCGGTCGCCGTGATGCCGACGACGGCCGGGTTCGAGCCGTCGATCCACTCGTGCTCCGCCGTGTACTGCAGGTGGTCCGGGAACTGGGCCTCGGTCATGGGGTTCTCCTTCGAGCTCTGGGACGGCTGGGCAGGTCAGGACTGCTGGGGACGACGGTAGAACGGGAGCGGCACGACCACCACGGGCTCCGCGCGGCCGCGCACGTCGACCGCGAGCTCGGTGCCCTCCGCCGAGAGCTCGGGCGTCACGTACGCGAGCGCGATCGGGTGGCCCAGCGTCGGCGAGGGCGACCCCGAGGTCACGGTGCCGACCCGGCGCGCGGACTCCCCCACCGCTCCCCCGGGCTCGGCCTCGGTGAGCACGACGGCGTAGCCCGCCCGGGCGGGACGGCGACCCAGGCCCTTGAGGCCGACGAGCACGCGCGCGGGCGCGGACGCCCGGCGCGCCGCGAGCGCGGCCCGACCGACGAACTCGAGCGGCGTGCCGTCGTCGGCGACCTTGTCGAGCTTCACCACGCGACCGAGTCCTGCCTCGTACGGCGTGGTCGTCGTGTCGAGCTCGTGCCCGTACAGCGGCATGCCCGCCTCCAGGCGCAGCGAGTCGCGCGCGGACAGGCCCGCGGGGACGAGGCCCAGCGGCGCGCCGGCCGCGAGCACCGTGCGCCACAGGTCCGCGGCACGGTCCGCGGGCACGAACAGCTCGAAGCCGTCCTCCCCCGTGTACCCGGTCCGCGCGACGAGCGCGTCGACCTGTCCTGCGTCGGTCCGCAGGGCCAAGGGCGCGGCGGCATAGTACTTGAGGTCACGCACCGTCTGCGCCGCGGCGGCGTCGCCCGGGTCGGTCAAGCCCGCGACGATCTCCTCCGCACGGGGACCCTGCACGGCGACGAGGGCCGTGTCCGCACCCTGGTCCGTGACGGTGGCGTCGAAGCCGACGGCGCGGGCCACGAGCTCGCGCGCGACGAGGTCCGCGTTCCCCGCGTTCGCGACGACGAGGAACCGCTCCGTACCCAGCCGGTACACGACGAGGTCGTCCAGGACGGCACCGTCCTCCTGGCAGATCATCGTGTAGCGCGCTCGGCCCGGCGCGACGGCGGTGAGGTTGCCGACGAGCGCGTGGTCCAGCGCGGCCCCCGCCTGCGGGCCGGCGACCTCGATCTCCCCCATGTGGGAGAGGTCGAACAGGCCGGCCGCCTCGCGGACGGCGCGGTGCTCCGCGAGGTCGGACGTGTACCGCAGCGGCATGAGCCACCCGCCGAAGCTCGTGAGATTCGCACCCAGCGCGACGTGCTCGTCGTGCAGCGGGCTGTGCCTGTCGGTCGGCCTGTCGGTCGGCCTGTCGGCCGGCTGGTCGCCGGGCAGGTCGATCGGGTCGGTCGGCTGGTCGGTCATGCGAGGTCTCCCGTCACGTAGGACTCCACAGGGGGGCACGAGCAGACCAGGTTGCGGTCGCCCCGCGCACCGTCGATGCGGCGCACCGGCGGCCAGTACTTCCCGGCGCGCAGGCTCGCGACCGGGTAGGCCGCGAGCTCGCGCGAGTACGGCTTGTCCCACGTCTCCGCGACGAGCGCCGCCGCCGTGTGCGGGGCGCCGCGCAGCGGCGACTCCTCCACGCTCCAGCGGCCCGAGGAGACGGCGTCGATCTCGCCGCGGATCGCGACGAGCGCGTCGACGAACCGGTCGAGCTCGGCGAGGTCCTCGCTCTCGGTCGGCTCGACCATGAGCGTGCCCGCGACCGGGAAGGACAGCGTCGGCGCGTGGAACCCGTAGTCCATGAGCCGCTTCGCGACGTCCTCCGCCGTCACGCCGGTCTCCGCCGTGATCGGTCGCAGGTCGAGGATGCACTCGTGCGCGACCAGGCCGTTCGGCCCGTTGTAGAGCACCGGGTAGTGGTCGGCGAGGCGGCTCGCGACGTAGTTCGCCGTGAGGACCGCGGTCTTCGTGGCCTCGGTGAGCCCGTCCGGACCCATGAGCGCGACGTACGCGTACGAGATCGGCAGGATCCCGGCCGACCCGTACCGCGTCGCCGAGACGGGCGTCGCGGTGGACGCGCCCGGCGCGAGCGGGTCCCCGGGCAGGAACGGGACGAGGTGCTCGGCGACGGCCACCGGGCCGACGCCAGGTCCTCCCCCACCGTGCGGGATGCAGAACGTCTTGTGCAGGTTCAGGTGCGAGACGTCGCCGCCGAACTCGCCCGGGCGCGCGAGGCCGACGAGCGCGTTGAGGTTCGCCCCGTCGATGTACACCTGACCACCCGCCTCGTGTACGAGGTCGCAGACCTCGCGCACGTGCTCCTCGTAGACGCCGTGCGTCGAGGGGTACGTGATCATGATCGCCGCGACCCGGGGCCCGTGGTCGGCGAGCTTCGCCCGCAGGTCTCCGAGGTCGACCTCGCCGCTCTCCGCGGTCTTCACCACGTCGACCTTCAGACCCGCCAGCGCCGCCGACGCCGCGTTCGTCCCGTGCGCCGACGCCGGGATGAGGCACACGTCGCGCTCGGTGTCACCGCGCGACACGTGGTAGTCGCGGATCGCCAGCAGGCCCGCGAACTCGCCCTGCGACCCCGCGTTCGGCTGCACCGAGACCCCCGCGTAGCCCGTGATCTCCGCGAGCGCCGACTCCAGGCCGCCGATGAGCTCTGCGTAGCCGAGCGCCTGGTCAGCAGGCACGAACGGGTGGAGGTCCGCGAACTCCGGCCAGGAGATCGCCTCCATCTCCGCCGTCGCGTTGAGCTTCATGGTGCACGAGCCCAGCGGGATCATCGTGCGGTCCAGCGCGAGGTCCTTGTCCGAGAGCCGGCGGAGGTAGCGCAGCATGGACGTCTCGGAGCGGTGCAGGTGGAAGATCGGGTGCTGGAGGTACGGCGTCGCGCGTCGTGCCCACGACGGGAGCTCGCGGTCGGTTCCGGCGGGGGAGACGGCCTCGCCGTTCGCCTCGCCACCGTTCGTGACCAGGCCTCTACCTCGCGAGGTAGAGACCTGGTCCGACGAGGTAGAGGACTGGTCCGTGAGGCCGAAGGCCCGAAGCACCGTGGCGAGAGTTGCGGAGGTGGTGGTCTCGTCGCAGGCGATCTGTACATGGTCCGCGTTCGGGTTGTACAGGTTCACGCCCGCGGCCGCCGCGGCAGCGACGACCGCGTCCGCGCGGCCGGGGACGCGGGTGCGGACGGTGTCGAAGAAGGTGTCGTGCTCGACGGTGACGCCGCCCGCACGCAGGGCGTCCGCGAGGGTGGTGGCGTGCGCGTGCGTGCGCTCGGCGATCGCGCGCAGGCCGTCAGGCCCGTGGTAGACGGCGTACATCGAGGCCACGATGGCGAGGAGCGCCTGCGCGGTGCAGATGTTGCTCGTCGCCTTCTCGCGGCGGATGTGCTGCTCGCGCGTCTGGAGCGCGAGGCGGTAGGCGGTGTCGCCGTCGGCGTCGATCGAGACGCCCACGAGGCGGCCGGGGAGCGAGCGCTCCAGACCCTTGCGCACGGCCATGAAGGCCGCGTGCGGGCCGCCGTAGAACAGCGGGACTCCGAACCGCTGGGCCGAGCCCACGGCCACGTCGGCGCCGAGCTCGCCGGGGGAGACCAGCAGCGTCAGGGCCAGCAGGTCGCTCGCGACGGTGACGAGCGCGCCCGCGGCCTTGGCCTCCGCGACCACGGGACGCCAGTCCACGACGCGTCCCGACGCCCCGGACTGCTGGACGACGACGCCCACGAGCTGCGCGTCGTCGTCCACCCCGGCGGGGAAGGCCCCCGCCGCGCGGGCCGCGGCGAGGCCGGCGTCCAGGCCACCCGACAGGTCCGCGACCACGACGGGCAGGCCGACGGCGTGCGCGCGACCGAGCGTCACCGCGAGCGTCTGGGGGAAGAGGTCGGCGTCGAGCGCGACGTAGCCGCTCTTCGCGCGCGACGCCCGCCACATGAGCGCGACGGCCTCGGCGACCGCGGTGGCCTCGTCGAGGAGCGACGCGTTCGCGACGTCCAGGCCCGTGAGGTCCTCGACCACCTGCTGGAAGTTGAGGAGCGCCTCCAGACGACCCTGCGAGATCTCCGGCTGGTACGGCGTGTACGCGGTGTACCAGGCGGGGGACTCGAGGACGTTGCGGCGGATCACCGGGGGAGTGACGGTGCCGTAGTAGCCCAGCCCGATCATCTGCGTCTTGACGACGTTCTTGCCGGCCAGCGCGCGCAGGTGCTCCAGCACCTCGGTCTCGGTGCGCGCCGCGGGCAGGTCGAGCGGACGCTCGGAGCGGATCGACGCCGGGACGGCCGCGTCGACGAGCGCGTCGAGCGAGGCGAAGCCGAGCTGGTCGAGCATCACCCCGACCTCGCGCCCGCGCGGGCCGAGGTGGCGCGGCGCGAACGCGCCGGTCGCAGCGTTGTGCCGTGAGCTGGGGTCGAAGGACGGCTGGGTCACGAGGGACTCCCGGTGGAGGGGACGACGGCGGGTCCCTCCCCGCTCTGTCATCGGACGCACGCGTCGACCTGAGAGTTTTGCCGGTCCGCCGTGCCACGAGGGCCGGGGCGCGCCGACTTGCACCGTCGGTGGGCCGAGGCCGCCGGGGGTCCGACGGGCGCACGGCCGCTTTCCAGAGTTGCCTCACCTCGACGGTACGGGGGCCTGAGAGATTCCCGGGGAGGGTTTGCTCCTTCGGCGCCGGCGCCGGTCCGCTGGACCGGGTACCGAGCTCTCCCGTCGTGGTTCGGGCGGCAGTACTGCGTTTGTGGGCTCGATCATACCGGTCGAGACGTCGCGCGCGCCGAGGCGTGCGCTCCGCCGTCGCCTCACGTCGCAGGTAATAACTACGGACCCCGAACGATCCGCGCTAGCGTCACGGCGGGCGAAGCGACGACGCGACGTGGGTGGGGGAGTCATGACGACCGAAGGTGCGGCCTCGATGCCGCCGCTGGGGGAGCGGGTCCGACGCTGGACGACCATGTGGGGGCTGCTGCGGCACGCGGGCGTCGCCCTCGTGGCGGTGGGCCTCGCGCTGAGCGTCCTCCTCGCCCTCCTGCCGCTCGTGTCCATCGTCGCCCTGGGGCGCGTGCTCTTCCTCCTGCCGAGCATGACCGACGGCGCGGCGAGCGCCGGGTGGAGCGACCTGCTCGCGGTGCTCGGCGTCGCGGTCGGGGCGCTCGTCGTGCAGCAGCTCCTCGCGCCGTTCCAGACCGGGATCGTCGAGACGATCGGGCGTCGGGTCGACCAGCGCTGCATCGACCGTCTCCTCGGCGCAGCGCTGTCCGACGCCCCGCTCGCGCTCCTCGACGACGCCGAGGTGCTGGACGTCGTCGCCGACGCCCGCGCGGCGTTCGCCCGGCAGAACATGAGCCCCGGCGACGCGGCCGGAGCGCTCGTCCCGCTCGTCGGCCGGTACGTGCAGCTCGTCGGCGCGGCCGTGCTCGTCGGTGTCGTCGTCTCGCCCCTCGCGGGTGCCGTGATCCTCGCGACGGCGCTCGTCATGCGCGCCGGGGTGCGGGGCACGTTCAGCAAGCTCACCCCGATCTGGAAGACCCTCCACCCCCAGCGGCGCCGGATGTACTACCTGCGAGAGCTCGCGACGACGCCGGGGATCACCAAGGAGGTGCGCCTCCTCGGCGTGCTCGGGTGGCTGCGCGAGCGCCTGCGCCGGGAGACGATGGCCTACCTCGAGCCGCAGTGGACGGTGAACCGTCGGCTCCAGCTCTGGCCGTTCGTGGGCTTCTCGGCGATCGGCCTGGTCGGCGGCACGATCGTCCTGGTCCTGGTCGCGCTCGACGACACGCTCGACCTCTTCGCGCTCGGCGTCGCGATCCAGGCGGTGCTCATCCCCCTGCGGTTCGGGGTGTACTTCCCCGAGTGCGACGTGCGCACGCAGTTCGGCCTGCTCTCGTTCGAGGCGCTCGAGCGGTTCGAGCAGCGACTGCGGTCCGCCACGCCCGAGGCAACCCGGGAGGGCGGCGACGCCCCCGTCCCGCACGGCGTGATCCGCTTCGAGGACGTGTGGTTCCGGTATGCCGACGACGGCCCGTGGGTCCTGAAGGGCCTCGACCTCGAGCTCGTCCCGGGCACGTCGACGGCGATCGTCGGGCTCAACGGCGCCGGCAAGACGACGACCACCAAGCTCCTCGCGCGCCTGTACGAGCCGACGCGGGGGCGCATCACGGTCGACGGCGTGGACGTGCGCGACCTCCCGCTCGAGGCGTGGCGGCGCCGCCTCGCCCTGATCTTCCAGGACTACCTCCGCCTCGAGCTCTCCGTCACCGACAACGTCGGCCTCGGCGCGCCCGAGCTGCGCGACGACGCCGCCCGGCTGCGCGAGGCGATCTCTGCCGCGGGGGCGGACGGCGTCGTGGACGGCCTCGCCGACGGCCTCGACACGGTGCTCTCGGGCGGGTACGCGGGTGGCCGTGACCTGTCGGGCGGCCAGTGGCAGCGCATCGCCCTCGCGCGCGCCCTGCTCGCCGTCTCGGGCGGAGCGGACGTCCTCGTCCTCGACGAGCCCACGGCGCAGCTCGACGTCCGCGCCGAGGCCGAGTTCTTCGAGCGCTTCCTCGCCCGCGGCGCCGTCGCGACGGTGGCGCGCGAGCACGCGGTGACGTCCGTCGTCATCTCGCACCGGTTCTCGACGGTCCGCCCGGCGGACCAGATCGTCGTCGTCGCGGAAGGGCGAGTCGTCGAGCAGGGCACCCACGACGAGCTGCTCGCCGCGGACGGCCGCTACGCCGAGCTCTTCGTCCTCCAGGCCCGCCGGTTCCGCAGCGACTCGCCCGACGACCCGGACCCCGACCCGCACCTCGACCCGGACCCCGACGCGGCCAGCCCCGAGACGGCCCTGACCTCCGGAGGTACCCGATGAAGCGCGTCGCGCTCGCCGCCCGGTTCATGCTCGCCCTCGCCTGGCGGACGGACCGGCGTCGCCTGCTCGTCGCGGTCGTGCTCCTGACGATCGGGTTCCTCGCGGGCCCCCTGGTCGGCGTCGGGCTGGGGCTCTTCACCGACGCGCTGGTCGACCAGGACGTCGCGCGCGCCGTCGGGCTCGCGTGCGCGGTCGCGGCCCTCGTCATCGCCGAGCTCATGCTGGGCCACTTCGCCCACCTGTCGTACTTCGAGGTCGCGGACCTCCAGCAGCTCCACCTGCTGGACGAGGTCGCCCAGCTCACGCACGGCTCGGCGGACCTCGCCGAGCTCGACGACCCGGACCGCGTCCGCCTCCTCACCGCGGTGACGGAGGGCCTGCAACGGGTCCGGCTGGCCCTCGAGGGCACGCTCCAGCTCGGCGGCATGGTGCTCCAGATCCTGGTCACCACGGTCATCCTCGGTCTCGTCGAGCCGTGGCTGCTCCTGCTGCCCCTCGCGGCCCTGCCGCCCGTCTGGCTCGCCGACCGCGCGCAGCGGGTGCTCGACGCGGCGCGCGACGTCACCGCCGACGACGTGCGCCTCTCCCGGCACCTCGTCACCGCGGGGACGACGGGCTCGTCGGCCAAGGAGATCCGGCTCTTCGGCGCGCGTCACCTCGTCGGGGACCGGCAGCGCGCGGCGTGGGACCGCACGACGGCGGTCCTGTGGAGCGCGCACCGCCGCTCCTCGCTGCTGCGCGCGGCGGGCCAGGTGTGGTTCGCGCTCGCCTACGGGGCCGCGGTCCTCCTCGTGCTCCGCAGCGCCGCGTCCGGTACGGCGGCCATCGGCCAGGTCGTGCTCGTCGTCACGCTCGCCATCCAGGTCAGCACCCAGGTCGCGGGCGCGCTCTCGCTGTTCGGCAACCTCCAGGACGCCGGGCGGACGGTCGAGAAGCTCCTCCGGCTGCGCGCGACGGCGACGCCTCCCGGCGCGGTCGGCAACCCGGGTGGCGTGCGCGCCGAGGGCGTGGCCGCCGTCGAGCAGCTACCGGCTCGACTCGCCCGCGGACTGCGCGTCGAGAACCTCACCTTCGCCTATCCCGGCGCGGACCGACCCGTCCTCGACGGTGTCAGCCTCGACCTGCCCGCGGGCGCGACCGTCGCGCTCGTGGGCGAGAACGGCGCCGGCAAGTCGACCCTGGTCAAGGTCCTGTGCGGGCTGTACCGGCCGACGTCGGGCCGCATCCTCGCGGACGGCGTCGACCTCGCGGACGTGGCGCCCGCCGCGTGGCAGTCGCGCGTCGCGACGCTGTTCCAGGACTTCGCGCGCCTCGAGCTCTCGCTGCGCGAGGACGTCGGGATCGGGCGCGTGGACGCGCTCCACGACGACGACGTCCTGTGGGCCGCGCTCGACGAGGCCCGCGCCCGCCCGGTCGTCGAGCGATCGCCGGACGGCCTCGACCAGATCCTCGGCACGGGCTACGCCGACGGCGCCCAGCTCTCGGGCGGGCAGTGGCAGACGCTCGGGCTGGCCCGCACGCTCCTGCGCGCCGACCCTCTCCTGCTCGCGCTCGACGAGCCCGCGTCCGCGCTCGACGCGACCGCCGAGCACGCGCTGTTCGAGCGGTTCACCGAGACGGCACGGCGGACCGGCACGACCTCCGGCGGCGTCACGCTGTTCGTCTCGCACCGCTTCTCGACCGTGCGCGACGCCGACCTCATCGTCGTGCTCGACGGCGGCGCCGTCGCCGAGCTCGGCACCCACGAGGAGCTCGCCGCCGCGGGCGGGTCGTACGCCGAGATGTACGCGCTCCAGGCCCGCGCCTACCGGTAGGCGCGCGCCGGCACCTCGGCGGTCGTGACAGGGTGGGTGCCGTGAACGCCGACACCTGGGCCGACGTCGTGCTCCTGCTCGTGCTCGCGGGGGCGGGTCTCCTGCTCGTCTGGTGCGCCCGGGCGACGGCCGACGGACGCGTCGGCCGCAACCAGGTCGCCGGGATCCGCACCGCGACGACGCTCGCGAGCGACGAGGCGTGGCGGACCGCCCACCGGGCGGCCCGCCCGCTGAGCGAGGCCGCGGGCTGGGTGCTCGTCGCCGCCGCCCCGGTGCTGTTCCTCGTCGGCGACGACGCGGGCCTCGTCGTCGTCCTCGTCGCGGCGGGACTGACGCTCGCCCTCACGGTCGGCGGGCTCGTCGTCGGGACCCGCGCCGTGCGGCGCGAGGCCGACCGCAGCCGCTGACCCGCGCTCGGCGGGCAGGATCGCGTCAGGCGGGCTCGGAGACCAGCTCGCGCTCCGCCGTCGGCCCGGGCTGCGGTTCCTGCACCGTACGGCGCGCCGCCGGGCGGCCGTAGGTGAGGTAGAGCGGGAGGCCGGTGAGGAGCAGGCCGCCGACGAGGTTGCCGAGCACGGTGGGGATCTCGTTCCAGACGAGGTAGTCCATGATCGTGAACTCGCCCCCGAGCAGCAGCCCGGACGGGAACAGGAACATGTTGACGATCGAGTGCTCGAACGCCATGAAGAAGAAGAGCATCACGGGCATCCACATCGCGATGGCCTTGCCGGGCACGTCCTTCGCGATCATCGCGCCGACGACGCCCATGGACACCATCCAGTTGCACAGCATGCCGCGCACGAACAGCGTGAGCATGCCCGACGCCCCGTGCTCCGCGTACCCGACCGTGCGGCCCTCGCCGATGTGCCCGATCGCCTGACCGACCTCGTTGGGCGGGGTGTCGAACCCGTAGGTGACGACGATCGCCATCATCACGGCGACGGCGAACGCGCCGAGGAAGTTCCCCACGAACACGAGGCCCCAGTTGCGCAGGACGCCGCGCACCGTGACGCCGGGTCGCTTGTCGAGCCAGGCCAGCGGGCCGAGGACGAACATGCCGGTGAGCAGGTCGTACCCGAGCAGGTACAGCAGGATGAACCCGACCGGGAAGAGGACGGCGCCGAGGATCGCGTGGCCCGTCGTGACCGTCACCGTCACCGCGAACGCGGCGGCGATCGCGAGGATCGCGCCACCCATCGTCGAGCGCACGAGCGTGTCGCGCGTGGACAGCAGGACCTTGTTGGCGCCGGCGTCGATGATCGTCGGGACGAGCTCGGCAGGCTTGACGTAGGACATGGGCGGGCTCCGGTCTCTGAGGCGACGTCGCGGCAGGGGAGCGCCCGACGGCGCGTCCCACGCTAGGAACCCGCGGTTTCGACCGCGTTCCCGCCGGGGAGCGACCTCGTTACCGGGGTCGCTCAGCGCGCGGCGCCGCCCTGTGAGAACTCGGTGCCCGGCGCGGGCTCGACCGCGACGGAACGGACCGTCGCGAGACGCCGGACCGCGCGCTCGAGGGCCCGCGTGCGGCGCGGCGTCGCGCGGAAGGTCACGACGATCCGGCCGGCCCGGCCGTCGTCGTCCACCGGCTCCGTCGCGAGCGAGTCGAAGCTGACCCCGCGCGTCGAGAACACCCCCGTGAGCGCCGTGAGCGTGCCGGGCTGGTCGAGGCCGTGCACGGTCGCGACCCACGCGGCCTCCGCCCCGGCCCGGCCCGACGGCGCCCGTTCGCCCGTCGGGGCCTGGTCGCCCGCGCTCCCGCGCGGTTCCTCGCCCGCTGCGTCGTCGCGCGCCGTGCTCGCCGCGACCATGCGCCCGACGCCGTCCGCCGCGTGCGCGAGGCGGCGCGCCTCGTCGTCGGGCAGGTCGTCGAGGAGCACGCGCGTCCACCCGCCCGGGCCGAGGACCACGGGGACGCCGAGCACGCCGCGGTGCGGGGCGCCGTCGGGCCCCGAGAGCTTCCCGTCGAGCCGTCCGTCGAGCTCGCCGTCGAGGGCCACCTGCCCCGCGACGACGATCTCGCGCCCGTCGAGGATCACCTCGAGCAGGTCCACCGTCGCGCTGGCCGTCCCGGCGGGCGTCTTGGCGCCCGACTGGTGCGTCATCCAGGGCCGCGTGACCAGGCGCAGGTCCGCCGGCCACGTGTCGATGAGGTCGAACGCCGCGCCCATGTCGTCGGCGGCGACGCGCGCGAGCTGGTCCTTCGCGGCCGCGATCTCGGCGGGCAGCGCGTCGAGCGTGCGGCCTCTCCGCAGCGCCGCGACGGCCCGTGCGCGCTCGTCGGCGTCGAGCCCGCTCACCCGGACCGTCGACCACAGCGGCACGGCGTCCTCGCCGTGCTGGCCCCCGACGAACCCGCCGACGCGGTGCCGCCGCACGCCCAGCTCGACCGCGAGCTCGCGCCGGAACCGCAACGTGTCGAGCCACGCGCCCATCCCGAGCACGCGGTGCCGCCCCAGACGCTCCGCCATGACGGCGACGCCGAGCTCCACGGGGTTGGTCACCACGACGACCACCTCGTGCCCCGACCCGTGGCGCGCGATGGCGTCGGCGTACTCCGCGAGCACGGCGCCGTTCGTGGCGGCGAGGACCCGGCGGTCGGGATCGGCTCCGGTCCGGGCCGGGGGCGTCAGGCCCGCGGCGACGACGATCACGTCCGCCGTGACGTCCTCGGGGGAGTGCGCGACGTCGAGGAGCGGCGCGTGCTCGTCGTACGCGTCGACGAGGTCGGCGCGCAGCCCGTGCACCGCCCGGCCCGACGCCCCGCCGGCACGGCCCACGAGCTGGAGCCGCGCCGTCGGCGGGAGCACCCGTCGCTCGACGATCTGCGTGCACACCTGCCGGCCGACGTCTCCCGTCGCCCCCACCACCGCTACGTCCACCCCGGCAGGCTACGTCCCGACCGATGAGTCCGGGCGCCCGGGCGCGTCGTGACAGGTGAGGACGGGTGACCATCTCGACGCAGCGGGAACGAGAGGAGCAGGACGATGACGACCGCCGACCCGACGGTGAAGAACCTCGACGGCTACGGCACGCCGCCGATCGAGTGGGCGCGCGTGCACGACACGCTGTTCGGCCGGCTCCCGCAGGAGCCCGGCGCGGGCGGCCCGAACCGGCACACGACGTGGCTCGCCACGACGGACCCTGACGGGAAGCCGCACGTGGTGCCGTTCGGCGCGCTCGTGCTCGACGAGGAGATCTTCCTGTGCTCCGGCGAGGGCACGCGCAAGAACCGCAACCTGCACCGTGACCCCCGGTGCACGCTCACGGTCGCGACGGAGCCGTTCGACCTCACGGTCGAGGGGCGGGCCGAGCGCGTCACGGACCCCGACACCCTGGAACGTGCGGCGGCAGGCTTCCGCGCCGACGGGTGGCCCGCGACCGTCGACGGCGACGCCCTCACCGCGGAGTTCAGCGCGCCGTCGGCCGGGCCGCCGCCCTGGGCCGTCTACCGCCTGGTCCCCGAGCGGGTCTTCGCGTTCGGCACCGCCGAGCCCTACGGCGCGACCCGCTTCGACCTCCCGGCGAGGTAGAGGCCAGGTCACGCGAGGCAGAGGCGTGGTCGTGACCACGGCTCTCCCTCGGCGTCAGGCGAAGTCGATCTCCGCCGCGGCGGCGACCATCTCGTCGAGCACCGCGGAGACGACGGGCCGCGGCTCGTGGCGGGTGGCGCGGTGGCGCGCGACGAGGCGACGTGACCCGAGGCCGGGCAGGCCGACGACCGTGACGCCGTCGGGCACCTCGTCCGACGCGCCGCCCTCGACCGCGAGCGCCGGGAGCATCGCGACGCCGAGCCCGGCAGCGACGAGAGACAGCGCGACGTCGAAGTCGTAGTAGTTGTGCCGCGTGCGCACGGTCCCGCCGAGACCGCGGGACAGACGGCGCAGGGCGCGCGCCGCGGCGGTGCCGGGCTCGGGTCCGAGCCAGACGACGTCGCGCACGTCGTCGAGGCGGGTCGGGGTGGGCATGCTCGCCGGGACGACGAGCCGCCACGGCTCGTCGAGCAGCACGATCTCGCGCGTCCCGCGCGGCGCGGGGGAGTCGGCCTCGTAGTCGCGCTCCAGGAGCACGACGTCGAGCTCGCCCGCGCGCAGGAGGCGCAGCGCCTCGGTGGGCTCGCGCTCCTGCACGTCGAGCTCGATGCCCGGCGCCGTCTCCGCCAGTCGCCCGGCGACGGGCGCGACGACGGCGCGGATCGCCGTCTGGAACGACCCCACGGCGACGCGGCCGCTGACCTCGTCGCCCAGCGCCGCGAGCGCCTTGCGCGCCTCGACGAGCTCGGTCTCGATGCGCTCGGCGGTCTCGGCGAGCACGCGCCCGGCCGGTGTGAGGGTCACCCCGCGCGGGCCGCGGTCGAGCACGGCGACGCCCTCCTCCGCCTCGAGCCGCTGGATCTGCTGGGAGACCGCGGACGGGGTGACGTGCAGGAGATCTGCTGCCGCGAGAATGCCCCCGCCACGGTGCACGGCAAGGAGGAAGCCAAGTCTGCGTGGGTCGGTCGCCATGTAGAGATGCTAAACGGCCGGTGCAGAATCCTTCGATTGTGCTGAAGCCCCGGAGGCCTCACACTTGTCGTGGCGCCGGTCGGTTACCTCCTCCTCCTTACGGGTCGGCGCCCGAGCTTCCGCACCACCCGCGCCACCAGCCACCGGCCCGGAGCGCACAGCCACCGCAGCGTCGCGGTACCCCCCTCCACCCCTCTTCGTCACCGGAGTACCGCTGTGCCCGTCACCCTCGACGCGTTCGTCATGTTCCTCGGCTGGATCGGCGCCGCCGCCGGCGTCGTCGCCTACGCGATGGTCAGCCGCGGCCGCTGGGCCGCGTCGTCCGCCCCGTTCCAGCTCACCAACCTCACCGCCGCCGGCCTCATGGGCATGGTCGCCGCCGCGAACGGGGTGTGGCCGTCGGTGGCCGCCAACATCGTGTGGATCCTCATCGGCGTGCAGGCGATCGTCGTGATCGTCCGCGCGCGGGCGCGCCGCCGCGCGACCGTCGTCGACGAGGCGACCCCGGCTGCGGTCGTCCCGGGGGCCGCCACGACCGTCGTCGCCGACCCGGTCCTGCCCGACGGCGACCCCTCGCCGCGCGAGGTCGGGCTCGCCGCCTGACTACACCCCGGCGGGCGTGATCAGGCCGATCAGCAGACCCATCACGAGCACGGTGACCAGCTCGTGCGCGGCGTTGAGGACCGTGAGCCCCGCCGGCCGGCCCTCGAACGCGTCGTGCGTGACGAACCGCGCGGCGGTGAACCCCGCCCACAGCACGAGGGCGGTCAGCAGGGCGTTGCCGAGGTAGCCGCCGCCGTAGAAGGACCACGCGAGGTACGTCGCGCCCGCGAGCACCCACGCGGTGACGAAGCTGACCACGACCGTGACGACGATCGGCACGACGGCGTCCCGGCCCTCGCCGGACGGGTCGACCTTCGCGACGCGCATCCAGTAGGTGCCGAACACCTTCGGCGTGTACCAGACGGAGCCCACGACCATGCTCGACACCGTCGCGGCCAGCACCGCCCAGTAGTTGATCTCCGGAACCATCGGACCGCTCCCTCGCGTCGACGCCGTCGCTCGGAGCGTAGCGCTCAGGGGGTGGCGCGCGCCTGCGGTTCGACGACCACGTCGACCACGACCGCGCGGTGGTCGGACAGGCCCGTGTCGACGGCGGTCGCGGGGCCGAGGGCCCGGACCGTCGCCTGCCCGGGGACGGAGTCGGCGAGCACGTGGTCGATCTGCCGGGCGGGCCGGTCGACGGGGTGGCTCAGCACGTCGGCGAGCGACGTGAACCCGGTGATCTCCGCGGGCTCGGGCGCCCGCAGGTTGAGGTCGCCCAGCAGCACGAGCGGGCGGGGGAGCGGCGCGCAGGCCCCCGCGAAGGACCGGAGCTGGTCGGCCGTGAACTCGGGTCGGGACGTGGTGTGTGCCGTCACCAAGGTCAGCGGCCCCCACGGCGTCACGACGGCGGCGGCGAGCGCCGCGCGGGGCTCGTCCGGGACGACGCGGAAGGGGACGAGGCGCGCGGCACCGGTGGTCGTGCCGGGCGTGCGGCGGCGGATCCGCGAGCGCCACGGCATCCGGTCGAGCTCGAGCCGCGACCACCGCGCGACCGGGAACCGGCTGACCAGCCCGATCCCGTAGGACGCGACGCCGGGCACGCGCCGCACCCCCGCGCCCGGTCGTGCCGCGCGGACCCACGCGCCGGAGACGCCCCGCAGGGTCGGGGAGAAGTGCCGGTGGTCGGCGCGGAGCGCGTCCGCCGCGACGGCGACGAGGTCGGCGCGCTGCGAGCGCGGCGAGTCGCGCTCGACCTCCTGCAGCGCGAGCACGTCAGCGTCGAGGTACGCGACCGCGCGCGCGAACCGTTCGACGTCGACCGTGCCGTCGAGCGCGGCGCCGTGCAGGGCGTTGAAGGTCGCGAGGCGCAGCGCGCCGTCGGGTCGCGGGGGCAGTCCGGGAGCGGCGGGGTCGGTCGGCACCGCACGATCCTCGCGCGAGCCCGCGACGGTCGCGACCAGACGCGTCAGAGGGTGCGCCGCCAGGCGACGATCCGCTCCACGGCCTCGGCGACCGTGGCCGGGGCCGCTGCGAAGGAGAGCCGCACCCAGTCACCGCCCCGGACGCCGTCGAAGTCGGTGCCCGGGGTGAGCGCGACGCCCGCCTCGGCGAGCAGCCGCTCGCACCACGTCACGGAGTCGAGCCCGTCCCCGGAGACGTCCGCGTAGACGTAGAACGCGCCGTCGGCCGGGGCGACGCGCGACCACCCGAGGTCGTCGAGCCGCGACAGCACGAGCTCGCGCGACGCCGCGTAGCGCGCGACGTTCTCCGCGGCGGCCGCGTACCCCTCGGGCGAGAACGCCGCGACGCCCGCGTGCTGCGCGAGCGCGGGCGGGGACAGCGCGACGTTGCCCGCGAGCGCGTCGACCGGCCCGACGAGCTCGTCCGGCAGCACGAGCCACCCCAGCCGCCAGCCCGTCATCGCCCAGTACTTGGAGAACGAGTTGACGACGACGGCGCCCTCGCCGACGTACCGCGCCGCGGTCGGCAGCGCTGCGGGAGTGGCGCCCGCCGCGTCGTCGTACGTGATGCCGTGGTAGATCTCGTCGCTCACGAGGCGGACGTCGTGGTCGGCGCACCACGTCGCGACGGCGTCGAGCTCGGCGGGCAGGATCATCGTCCCCGTCGGGTTCGCCGGGCTCGCGACGACCAGGCCGTCGAGGCCGCCGTCGTAGTACGCCTCCATGAGCTGTGACACCGTGGGCTGGTAGCGCGTCTCCGGCCCGCAGTCGAGCTCCACGACCTCGCAGCCCAGCGCGCGCAGGATGTTCTTGTACGCGGGGTAGCCGGGGCGGGCCAGCGCGACGCGGTCGCCGACGTCGAACGCCGCGAGGAACGCGAGGAGGAACCCGCCGGAGGACCCGGTCGTCACCGCGACGCGCGCCGGGTCGACCTCGACGCCGTACCAGCGGTCGTAGTGCTCCGCGATCGCCCGTCGCAGGGCCGGGACGCCGAGCGACTCCGTGTAGCCGAGGTCGCCGTGCTCCAGCAGCTCGATCGCCCGGCGGCGCACGACGTCCGACGCCCCCGTCGACGGCTCGCCCGCGCACAGGTTGAGGACGGACGCCCCCGCGTCGCGCAGGCGGTTCGCCTCCGCGAGCACCTCCATGACCGCGAACGGCGGCACGTGCGAGCGGCGCGAGACCTTCATCGACCCAGACATGAGGCCATCATGCCGGTTCCCCCGCCGCCGACCGCCGCCCAGCCTGGTGCCGGGGGCGCCCCACGGCGCCGAACCCGGGGTCGCGGCAGGGCTCGACGGCCGGGACGCCCGCAGCCCCGGATCCGACGCGGAGCGGGTCATTCCTTCGAGGGATGGCACCCTGCCTCAGCGCGCGGGGTCGGTCGTCCGGGCGACGCGCGGTCGTCGGGCGGCGGGGTCGGATGGACGGCATGACCGAGGACGTGTGGGACGACGGCTCCGACGACCGGGCGCGGGGCGGTCGCGCTGGGGGCGGTCGTGGGCCCGACGGCCGCGACGAGGCGTTCCGGCCGGTCGCGGGATGGGGCGTCTTGTGGCGCAGCGCGTTCGTGCTGTGGCACGGCGGGCACGAGTACGTCGTGGACGTGGACTTCCTCGACTGGGACGAGCGGATCCGGCTCTACCGCGACCGCCGCCTCGTCGACGAGCAGCGGTCCCGGGCGCGCTTCGACCTCCCGGGTGTGCGGATCGAGGCCCGGATGAGCCTCTACGGGATGCGGTACGTGCGCGTCGTCGACGCCGTGGGAGACGTCCGGGACGTCCCGCCGATGCCCGGGACGGCCGAGGCGTGGCGCGACCGCATGGACCGCGAACGCCCGACGGCGAGCCGCGCGGTCGGCGTCGCCGCGTGGGTCGTGCTCGTGGTCGCGCTCGTGACGCAGGTGCCGCCGCTCCTCGACCTCGTCTCCGGGGTCACGGGCTGGACGCCACCGTTCGTACCCGACCTGCCCGCTCCCGTGAACACGGTGCTGTCCGTGGCGGGCGTGGTCGCCGCCGTCGACCGCGGGCTGCGCCGTCGCTACCACCCGCTCCTGGACGGCTGACCACCCGCTCGTCCCGCGCCGCCGCGCGTGCTTAGGGTGGAGGAACGCCGACAGAGGAGGTTCTCGTGTTCCGACGACGGTCCCGCAGCGCCCCCGACGACGACCCGGTCCGGCGCGCCGCGCAGTACCGGGTCGACCGCGAGACCGCGCGCGAGGCGTCGGAGCGCGACGACCCGGGACACGTGGACGTGCCCGGTCCCGCCGGGGACGAGGCGCCCGCCGCCGAGTCCCCGGTGCCCGACGATGACGCTGCGCCCCGCGACCCCCGGCGTGTACGACCTGAGGACCGCGCGTTGTACGTCGACACGGTGATCGACCAGGCCATCCGACGAGGGGAGTTCGACGACCTCCCGCTCGCGGGCAAGCCGATCCCCGGCCTCACCGGGACGCACGACCCCGACTGGTGGCTCAAGTCGGTCATCGAGCGCGAGCAGCTCACGGGTCTGGGCCCTCCGGCGATGCTGCTCAAGCAGGAGGACCGCGAGCTCGACGACCGGCTCGACCGCGAGCTCGACGAGACGACCGTCCGCGAGATCCTGGCGGACTTCAACGCGCGCGTCGTCGACGCCCGCCGCCAGCTCCTGGGCGGGCCGCCCGTGGTCACGCCGACGCGCGACGTCGAGCACGAGGTCGCACGCTGGCGCGCACGGCGCGGCCGGACCGCCTAGAGCCCGACGATCTCGCCCGCCCGCGGCCCGACTGCCCGCCGTCGAGCACGACATGGGGGCCGCTATCGGGCTGATAACGGCCCCCATGTCGTGCTCGGCGGGAAGCGGGCGTCGGATCGGCTAGCGGCCCTGGAGCGCGCGGACGTTGTCCCCGAACGTCCAGCCCTTCGATCCGTCCCAGTTGATCGACCACGTCATGAGGCCCTTGAGGCGCGACGCGTACGGCTGGTACGCCTGGGTCACCAGCGACGGCGCCATGTAGCCGCCGCCCGCGCCCGCCTGGGCGGGGAGCCCCGGGACCTGCTTGTCGTAGGGCACCTTCACCGTGACGCCCTGGATCGTCAGGCCGGCGTTCAGGCAGTCGGTCTGCGCCTGGAAGCCCTGGACGGTCCCGGCGCTGTACGAGTCGCCGCTGCATCCGTACATCGAGCCGTTGTAGTACTGCATGTTGAGCCACCAGAGGCGGCCGTTGTCGACGTACTTCTTGATGATCGGCAGGTACGAGCCCCAGATCGAGCCGTACACGACGCTGCCTCCCGTGACGTACGCGGTCTCGGGCGCCATCGTGAGGCCGAAGGTGCTCGGCATCTCCGCGAGGACGCCGTCGATGATGCGGATCAGGTTCGACTGCGACGTCGACAGCGTGCTGATGCTCCCGCTGCCGGACAGCCCCGTCTCGATGTCGATGTCGATGCCGTCGAAGTGGTTGTCGCGCAGGATCGGCACGACCGTCTCCACGAAGCGGTCCGCGACGGCCGGGCTGGACAGGTCGATCCCGGCAGTCGCGCCGCCGATCGACAGGAGCAGGCGCGTCCCGTCCGCCTTCGCCGCGCACATCTCGGCGGGTGTGGGCACGTCGACACCGACGTCCATGCCGTCCTCCCACAGTACGGTGCCGTCGGAGCGGATCACCGGGAACGCGAGCGTGACGACGTTGTAGCCGTGCGCGGAGATCCGGGCGTCGTCGATCGGGATGCGGCCGAGACCCGGGTGCACGCCGTTGGACGCGCCGTCCCAGCTCTCCCAGTACCCCTGGAGCACCTTCCCCGCCGGCTTGCCCTGCACCGCGCAGTCCGTCGGGTCCGTGGGGTCGGTCGGGTCCGTGGGATCCGTCGGGTCGGTGGGATCGGTGGGATCCGTCGGGTCCGTCGGGTCGCACGCCCCGCCGTCGGTCCACAGCGTCGGGGTCGAGGCAGGGTTCCAGCCCGTGCCGACGTAGGCCGTGTGCGTGACGCGCGCGGTGTACGTGCGCCCGCCGTACGTGACCTGGGCACCGGCGGCGTACGTCGAGCCCTCGGCCCACACGGTGGTCGAGCACTGGGCCGCGGCCGCGGGGGCGAGCGCACCCGGGACGACGGCGGCGCCGCCCACGAGGGCCGCCGCCAGCGCGACGGTGGCCGCTCCGGCGAGGAGCGGGGTCGGACGAGATCTCACGGGGCACCTCGGGTGGTCGCACGGCGGCCGAGGCGGGCGCCGTCGGCCGATGACGCCGCCAGTCTGCAAGCGCGCGACGGCGTCGCGCATGAGGGAGAACCACACGATCCGCACCGTTCACCGGGGGCCGGAACCCCGCGGGACACGGGTGGTCACGGACCTCGCGGCCGCGGCGGGCCGGCCCACGCGCGGCCGGGGCCGGGCGCGCGGCGAGCGGCCTGCGGCCCGCGCGCCTAGGGTCGGCGGCATGGTCGACTGGCAGCCCGACGTCCTCGGGGACGACTACGAGCAGCTCACGCTGCCGCTCGCCCCCGACGACGAGGGCGACGTCGTCGCCACGCTCGTGCGCCGCCGTCGGGCCGGGGGAGACGACGCGGACGGGACCGGCCAGCACCTCGACGTCCTGTACATCCACGGGTGGTCCGACTACTTCTTCCAGACCGAGCTCGCCGACTTCTGGGAGGCGCACGGCGCGCGCTTCCACGCGCTCGACCTGCGCAAGTACGGGCGCAGCCTGCGGCCCGGCCAGACGCCGGGGTTCGTCACGGACCTCGCGACGTACGACGAGGACATCGCGGCCGCGCTGGCGGCGATCGGCCACCGCGGCGACGGGCGCTCGCCGCGCGAGCTCGTGCTCATGGGCCACTCGACGGGCGGCCTGACGCTCAGCCTCTGGCTCGCCCGGAACCCCGGCCGCGCGGCGGCGCTCGTCCTCAACAGCCCGTGGCTGGAGTTCCAGACGCGCGAGGTGGGGCGCCTCCTGCTCGAGCCCGTGATCGGGGCCCGGGCGCGCCTCACGCCGACGCGACCGCTGCCCAACGTCGATCTCGGCTTCTACACGCGCTCGGTGAGCAAGGACTTCGACGGCGAGTGGACGTACGACCTCGCATGGCGTCCCCAGCACGGGTTCCGCACCACGCCCGCGTGGCTGTCCGCCGTGTTCCGCGGCCAGCAGACCGTCGCGCGCGGCCTGACCATCGGGGCGCCCGTCCTCGTGCTGCTCTCCGCCCGCAGCACGTTGCTGCCCCGCTGGACGCCCGAGATGATGCACACGGACACGGCGATCGACGTGGACGGCGTCGCGCAGCGGTCCGTCCAGCTCGGCGACCTCGTCACCGTCGCGCGCCTCGACGGCGCCCTGCACGACGTCGTGCTCTCCGCCCGGCCCGTGCGCGCGCTCGCGTACGGACGCATCGCGCAGTGGGTCGCCGCGTACCTCCCGCGTCCCGCGCCCGTCGTGCCCGACGACGACGCGCCCGCTCCCGACGCCGCACCGCCCGCGTCGCGCCGGCTGGGCCCGCTGCTCTCCCGCCTCGGCGCGGGCGCCCACCGCGCCGGGCGCGCCGTCGCGCGCACGGTCGGCTCCGCCGTCGGGACGCTGCGGGGTACCCGGGCCGGCCGCCGGTGAACGGAGTCCGCACGAGACCGGCCCACGACGTCGCGCCCCCGCCCCGGGAGTCCCGCCGCACCGAGCGGGGTCGGGGGCCTACGGTGGGCACGTGAGCCAGGCACTGGACGAGGGGCCGTTCTTCCACGGCACGAAGGCCGATCTCCGGACGGGCGACCTGCTGACCGCGGGCTTCCGTTCGAACTACCGCCCCGAGGTCACCATGAACCACGTGTACTTCACCGCGCTCGTCGACGGCGCCGGCCTCGCCGCCGAGCTCGCAGCCGGCGACGCGGCACCTCGGGTCTACCAGGTCGAGCCGACGGGTCCGTTCGAGGACGACCCCAACGTCACCGACAAGAAGTTCCCGGGCAACCCGACGCGGTCGTTCCGCAGCAGCGCACCGCTGCGGGTCGTCCGCGAGGTCACCGACTGGCCGCGCCTGAGCGAGGAGGCGCTGGCGTCCTGGCGCGCGCGACTGGCGGCTCTGCTGTCCGACGAGCGGGGCGAGATCATCAACTGAGGGCTGCCAGGCATCGGGCAGGGGTCCTCTACCCCCGCAGGGGGAGGGCGCCGGGTCAGGGTTCGCCCCGTCGGTGGATACCCCGGCGGCGGGGCGCCGCTACCGTCGGCGACGTCGTGCGTGGCGTCGCCAGCTGAAGGAGCGGTTCGAGTGTTTCGCGAGGTCCCTGTCCTCCCCGTCGTGGTCCCGCTGGGGGCGGTGGTCCTGGCGGTGCTGCTGTGGCGTCTGCGCCGGGCCGGGCGGCTCACCGTGCCGCGGGCCGCCGTCGCGCTCGCGCTCGCCGTCTACGCGGCCGGGGTCGTGGCCAACACGGTGTTCCCGATCTTCCTCGACAAGCCGGTGAGCAGCGCCCCGTGGAGCGCTCACCTGGCCCTCGTGCCCCTGGCGGACTACGAGGTCGCCGACGCGGTGATGAACGTCCTCGTGTTCGTGCCGCTGGGCATGCTCCTGCCGCTCCTCCTGGCGCGGACGTCGTGGTGGCGCGCCGTGGCGGCTGCGGCGGCCTTCAGCCTGACGATCGAGGTCGTCCAGTACGTCACCTCGCACCTGCTCGGGGGCGGCCACATCGCCGACGTGGACGACCTGCTCTTCAACGTCGTGGGCGGCGTGCTCGGCTACGCGCTGTTCACCCTCCTGCGCCGCGTCCCCGCGCTCGACGCGTTCCTCGACCGCTTCCGCTGGTCCTCGGGTGCTCCTGCTCAGGCGTCGAGCTGGGTGCGCACGAACTCCACGATGCCGTCCGCGGCGGCCTCCACCTCGGCGAGGCAGTCCTCGAAGTCCTGCTGACCGCCGTACCAGGGGTCGGCGATGTCGAGCACGTGCTCGGGCTCGCCCGGCGCGACGCGGGGCGCGGCCGGGTCGAACGAGCGGTACATCCGCACCGGGCCGGCGCCGTCGAGGCGGCGCAGGGCGCGCGCGTGCTGGGACGTCATCGCGAGCACGAGGTCGCGCGCGGCGAGGTCGCCCGCGCGCACCTGGCGGGCACGGTGCGTCCCGTCGACGACGTACCCGTGCTCGGCGAGGACGCTGCGCGCGCGGCGGTCGATCGGGTTACCCCGCTCCTCGTCGCTGATCCCCGTCGAGTCGACGACCACGCGGTCGCCGAGCCCGGCCGCCTCGAAGCGGTCGCGCAGGACCACCTCGGCCATGGGGGACCGGCAGATGTTGCCGGTGCAGACGGTCATGACGCGGTAGGGCGCGGGGGCCTCGGCACTGGTCATGGGCCCATTCTGCGCGAGGCCCGCGCGGTCCTCACGTGCGGTCGGTCGCCGGGCGACCCGCGACCGCCGCGTCTACCGTGAGGACATGATGATCGGGGCGCGGTCGGGGCGGATCGCCGTGACGGGCGCGAGCGGGATCCTGGGGTCGAAGCTCGCGTTCCGCCTCGCCGCCGAGGGCGCGAGGCAGCGGCTCGTCGTGCGCGACGCCGCGCGGGCGCCCCGCCTCGGCGACGACCCGCTCCCGGAGTCGGACGTCGCCGTCGTCGGCGGGTACACCGACACGCGGGCGATGGTCGCGGCGTTCACGGACGTCGACACCGTGTTCCTCGTCTCCGCCCGGGAAGACCTCGACCGCGTCGCGCAGCACCGCGCGGCGGTCGACGCCGCCATCGCGGCCGGGGTCGGGCACGTCGTCTACGTGTCGTTCGTCGGCGCGGCGCCGGACGCCGTCTTCACGTTCGCCCGCGACCACTGGCGCACCGAGGAGTACATCCGCGCTACGGGCGTGCGCCACACGTTCTTGCGCGACAACCTCTACCACCGCGGGCTCGCGCTCATGGTCGGCGACGACGGCGTGATCCGCGGGCCCGCGGGCGACGGACGGGTCGCGTCCGTGTCGCACGACGACATCGCGGACGTCGCGACCGTCGTCCTGCTCGACGCCGACGCGCACCGCCACGACGGGGCCACCTACGACGTCACAGGGCCGGAGGCCCTCACGCTCGGCGAGGTCGCGGAAGCCCTGACCGCCGCGACGGGCCGCGACATCAGGTACCACGCCGAGGCGCTCGACGAGGCCTACGCGTCGCGCGAGCGCTACGGGGTGCCGCGGTTCGAGGTCGACGGCTGGGTGTCGTCGTACACGGCGATCGACGCGGGCGAGCTCGCGCACGTGAGCGACACCGTGCCCCGGCTCGTCGAGCGCCCCGCGCAGTCGTTCGCCGCGTGGCTCGACGACTACCCCGAGGAGTGGGCGCACCTCCGTCCCGCCTGAACCTGGCGCGCCACCGCGAGATCGACCCGCACGTCCGAGATCGACCCTCGGTGGGTCGATCCGGCGACGGGCGGGTCGATCTCGGCGTCTCCACGCCGTGCGCGAAATCCCCTGGCGCGGTCCGCAGGGGCGGACGTACCGTCGTCGTACACGCGAAAGGAGGTGGTCCTGGAAGTGAAGATTCTTCGGACTCGTGAGGTGGTTGCGCGCTAGTCGTCGCGCAACCGATCCAGCAACGGACCGGATGCGGTGAGCCCGTGAACCGGGCGGGGTCTCCCGAGGGGAGGCGCCCGACGGCGAGCGAGTACCACGCAACCACCGGAGCCCGCGGGTGTCGTGCCCTCGTCCAGCACGACAGGAGGAACCCTCCAGCCCGCGGGCTTCTCGCTGCCCGCGTCCCCGCGCTGGGTGCAGGAGATCGTCGCGCCCGGACGTGCCGGACGCGACTGTCTCCGGCACTCAGCGGGCGGCGGAGGCCGGCTCCGGGGCGGGGGTCGCGGTGTCGGCGGCAGCGGGAGCGGCCGGTTCGACGACGGCCCGACGTCGCCGCGGCGCCCCCATCGCGACGGCCGCGAGGGCGAACGCGACGACGGGCACCCACAGCGCGGTGTGGAACGCAGCCAGGCCGGCCTCCCGGCCCGTGCCGTCCCCGAGTGCGACGACGCTGACGGCCGTCGCCGCGGAGATGCCGATCGCCGCGCCGAGCTGGAACGACGTGTTGAGCACCCCGCCCGCCACGCCCTGCTCGGCGTCGCTCACGCCCGTCGTCGCCGCGATGGCGATCGGCCCGTAGACCAGCGCGAAAGCCACCCCGACGAGCGCCAACGACGGGACCATGAGGGCGTACGTCCAGTCGAGCCCGGACGCGAGGAACCACGCCGCGGCGAGCGTCCCGGCGACGAGCCCCCCGACGATCACGCGCGGCACGCCGAAGCGCTCCACGAGGCGCGGCGTGAGGACGGGCGCCAGGACGACGTCGATCGCCATGAGGAGCATCGCGAGACCGGTCTGGAGCGGCGTCCAGCCGCGCAGCTCCTGGAGATAGAGCGTGAGGAGCACCTGGAACCCGTAGAACCCGCCCGCGAAGAGCACGGCCGTGACGTTCGCCCGCACGAGCTCGGTCGAGCGGAAGAGCCGCAGCGGCAGGAGCGGGTGCGGGGCCCGGCGCTGGCGGGCGACGAACGCCGTGAGGAGCGCCGCCCCGCCCGCGAGCGCACCGACGGTCCACGCGACCCCCTCGACCGGGTGCTCGAGGCGCACGATGCCGACGGCGAGCAGGACCATGGCGCTCGTCGCCAGCACGGCGCCGAGCACGTCGAGCGCGCCACGGTCTCGGGTCGTCGGGTCGCGCGGGACCGTCACCAGGGCGAGCGCGAGGAGCACCACGGCGAGGAGCACCGGGGCGAAGAAGACCCACCGCCAGTGGATCGCGGCCAGGAGCCCGCCCACCACGAGCCCGAGCGAGAAGCCCGCCGCGCCCGCGGCACCGTAGACGACGAGCGCGCGGTTGCGGCGCGGGCCCTCGGCGAACGACGTGGTGATGAGCGACATCCCGGCCGGCGTGAGGAACCCTGCCGCGACGCCCGTCACGAACCGCGACAGGAGGAGCATCCACCCGTCGGTCGCGAAGCCACCGAGCCCGGAGAACACGAGGAACACGAGCAGCCACAGGACGAACATGCGGCGTCGGCCGTAGAGGTCGGCCGCGCGCCCGCCGAGGAGCATGAACCCGCCGTACCCGACGACGTAGGCCGTCACGACCCCGCCGAGCTCGCCCGTCGCGAGCCCCAGGTCGGCGCGGATCCCGGGGAGCGCGACGGAGAGCATCGCGATGTCGCTGCCCTCGAGGAAGATCGCCCCGCACAGCACGAGGAGCAGCCCCCAGTCCCGGAGGGTGAAGCGTGCGGCCGCCCGCGCGCTCTCGTGGCGGCTCGTGGTCCCGTCGGTCATGGACGTCCCCTTCCTCCGGAGCACCTCTCGGTACTCGGTTACCTCTTGATACCGAGCCCATCGTGGGTCAGGATCGGGAGGCATGGAAGACGGCACATTCGACGTACCTGGTATCACCGGAGATACCGTGGCGGCGCAGCAGCGGCCCGAGGTCGGGCCCGTTGGCGCGCACGACGACGTCGCCGCGGCCGAGGTCTGCGACCCGCGCCCGCCGTCGAGGTGGGAGAGCGACGTCGACGTCTGGCAGTGGGACGCGCGCGAGGACTGCGAGGTGCGCCAGATCCTCGACCGCATCGCGGACAAGTGGTCGCTGCTCGCCATCGCGCTGCTCGACCGCCGGGTCATGCGGTTCACGGAGCTCAAGCGGGAGATCGACGGGATCAGCCAGCGCATGCTGTCGCGCACGCTGCGCCAGCTCGAGCGCGACGGCATCGTCGAGCGCACGGTCTACCCGACCGTCCCGCCGCGCGTCGACTACGCCCTCACCGAGATGGGCCGCTCGCTCCACGCGACGACCAAGGCGCTCGTGGTGTGGACCGAGGCGCACCAGGAGCGCATCGCGGCAGCGCGCAGCGCCTACGACGAGCGCGAGGCGTCGCTCCAGGACCTCTGACCCACCCCGTGAGGGCATGCACACCCGTCGAGTGCGGAAATGGTCGCGCCCGGCACGTCCGGACGCGACCGCCTCCTGCACTCACGGGGTGGTGAGGTGGGGTTCGACGAGCTCCACGTAGCGGCGGGCGAGGGTCGCGACGACGTCCGCGCCGCGTGCGGCCCAGACGTCGGCGTGGAAGATCTCGACCTCCACGTCGCCCGTGTAGCCCGCCTGGGCGACCGAGCGCGTGAACGCGGTGAAGTCGACGTGGCCGTCGCCCATCATGCCGCGGCCCAGCAACGTGTCCGCGGGCAGCGGCGTGATCCAGTCGCACACCTGGTAGCTGACGATCCGTCCTGCGGCGCCCGCCCGGGCGATCTGCTCGTGGACCTTCGGCTCCCACCACAGGTGGTAGGTGTCGACGACGACGCCCACCTCCGCGGGTGCGAACGGTTCCGCGAGGTCGAGGGCCTGCTCGAGCGTCGAGACGACGCCGCGGTCCGCCGCGAAGATCGGGTTCATCGGCTCGATGCCGAGCGTCACGCCCGCGTCGCGCGCCGCCGGGACGAGGGCGGCGATCGCCTCCGCCGCGCGCGCCCGTGCACCCATCAGGTCGCGGTCGCCGTCGGGCAGGCCGCCCGGGACGAGGACGAGCGTGGGCGCCCCGAGCGCAGCCGCCTCGGCGATCGCGGCGAGGTTGCTCGCGTGGGCCGCGGCGCGCGCGTCCGGGTCGCTCGCGGTGAAGAAGCCGCCGCGGCACACGGACGACACCCGTAGCCCGGCGTCCTGCACCCACCGCACCGCGGTGTCGAGCCCGACCTCCGCGACCGGCTCGCGCCAGACGCCGATCGCCGGGAGCCCCGCGGCGACGCACCCGTCGATCGCCTCGCGCAGCGACCAGTGCGCCGTCGTCCGCTGGTTCAGGGAGAGCCGCGCGAGCCGAGGATCGCCGGGCTCCGGCGTCGGCACCCGCGCGGCCACCCCGCTCGGCACGTCCACGAGGCCCGCCCCGCCGAACAGGTGGTCCTGGTCCGTCCCGCCACCAGCACGAGCCAAGACCACCTGGTCGGCGGAAGACCGGGGGCCGGAGGACGGGAACTCCGAGATCTCGGTGCTCATGCGACCACCTCGTCGAGGTCCGCCCGGGCAGACGCGGCAGTGGCGGACGCCGCTGGACTCGTTGCGGAACCGACCTCGGTGCCGACCTCGATGCCCGCCGCCGCGAGCACGAGGCCGAGGCGGTGCGCGGCGAGGTCCGGGTCCGGCAGGAGGCGTGCCTCGTTCGCGAGCTCGAAGGCCCGCGCGAGGTGGACGACGCTCCGCGCCGACTGGAGGCCCCCCACCATCGTGAAGCCGGGCTGATGACCCGACAGCCACGCGAGGAACGCGATGCCGGTCTTGTAGTAGTACGTCGGCGCCTCGAAGACGTGCCGGGAGAGCGCGAGCGTCGGGGCCATCTCGGCGTCGTAGCGGTCGAGGTCGCCGTCGTCGAGCGCCGTCAGCGCGGCCGAGGCGGCGGGCGCGACGGCCGCGAACGCGCCGAGGAGCGCGTCGGAGTGCCGCTCGCCGTCGCCCCGGATGAGCTCGGGGTAGTGGAAGTCGTCGCCCGTGTACAACCGGACACCCTCGGGAAGTACGGCGCGCAGACCGACCTCGTGCGCCGCCGAGAGCAGGGACACCTTGACCCCGTCGACGCGGTCGGCGTGCGCCCGCACGAGGTCGACGAACGTCGCGGTCGCGGTGTCGACGTCCCCGGACCCCCAGTACCCGCGCAGGTTCGGGTCGAACGCCTCGCCGAGCCAGTGCAGCACGACCGGCTCGCGCACCTGGGACAGGATCGCGTCGTACACGCGCACGTAGTCGTCGGCCGACGTCGCGACGCGCGCGAGGTGCCGCGACGCCATGAGGATGACCTGCGACCCCGTGCCCTCGACGAACTCGACCTGCTCGGCGTACGCGCCGATCACGTCGTCCACGGTCCGCAGGTCCTCGGGCGACCGGTGGTCGGTCCCCGCGCCCGACGCGATGCGCGCGCCGAGCTCCTGGGCCTGCGCCGCGCTGCGCGACACGAGCTCCTGGACCGCGGGCCAGTCGAGACCCATGTTGCGCTGCGCGGTGTCCATCGCCTCGGCGACGCCCAGCCCGTACCGGAACAGGTGCCGCCGGAACGCGAGGGTCGAGTCCCAGTCGACGACGGCGGGCGCGCCCAGGACGTTCTCGCCCCGCGGGTCCGCGACGACGTGCGCCGCCGCGAACGCGACGCGCGAGGCGTACGGGCCGGGGTGGTCCGCCCACTGGCGGGGCGCACGCAGCTCGACGAACCGCGTACCGCCGTCGGCCAGCGGGATCCGCACCCCGCCCGCGCCGCTCACGCCCCCGCCCCGGACGCCGCGCCCAGCTCGACCCGCCGCCCCTCGCGCGACGACGTGTACCCCGCGTCCACGAGGCGCAGGCCGCGCACGCCGGCGTCGAAGTCGTAGGGGTGCGGGCGCCCGGCGTGGACGTCGCGCAGGAACTCCTCCCACTGCGCGCGGAACCCGTTGACGAACTCCTGGTTGTCCGGGATCTGCTCCCACTGGGCACGGAAGTCCTGGTCGGTGGGCAGGTCCGGGTTCCACACGGGCTTGGGCGTGCGGGCCCGGGACTGGATGCGGCACCCGAACAGCCCTGCCACCGCGGACCCGTGCGTCCCGTCGACCTGGAACTCGACGAGCTCGCCCCGGTCCACGCGCACCGCCCACGACGAGTTCACCTGCGCGAGGATCGGGCCGTCCGCCCCGGCGAGCTCGAAGATCCCGTACGCCGCGTCGTCGGCCGTCGCGGCGTAGGGCTTGCCGTGCTCGTCCCAGCGCTCGGGGATGTGGGTCACGGCCTTCGCCATGACCGCCTCGACCGGCCCGAACAGGTTCTCCAGCACGTAGTTCCAGTGGCAGAACATGTCGAGGACCATCCCGCCGCCGTCCTCGGCGCGGTAGTTCCAGCTGGGGCGCTGCGCGGGCTGCCAGTCGCCCTCGAACACCCAGTACCCGAACTCGCCGCGGACGGACAGGATGCGGCCGAAGAACCCGCCGTCGATGAGCCGCTTCAGCTTGAGCAGGCCGGGCAGGTACAGCTTGTCGTGCACGACGCCGTGGATCACCCCGGCCGCGCGCGCCGCCTCGGCGAGCTCCTCGCCCTCGGCGACCGACTCCGCGATCGGCTTCTCCGTGTACACGTGCTTGCCCGCCGCGAGCGCCTTGAGGATCGCCTTGGTCCGCTCCGACGTGACCTGCGCGTCGAAGTAGATCGTGGCCGTCGGGTCCGCGAGCGCCGCGTCGAGGTCGGTCGTGTACTCGGCGACGCCGTGGCGCGCGGCGAGCTCCGCGAGCTTGGCGCGGTTGCGGCCCACGAGCACGGGCTCCACCTGGAGGCGCGTGCCGTCGTCGAGCTCGACGCCGCCGTCGTCCCGGATCGCGAGGATCGAGCGCACGAGGTGCTGGCGGTACCCCATGCGCCCGGTCACGCCGTTCATGACGATGCGCACGGTACGGGTGGTCGGTCGGTCGCCCCCTGCGGCGTCCGTGGTCTGGCTGGTCATGCTGGCGGTCATCCGTTCTGCGAGAGCGAGCGCTCGGCGGGCCGGCCGCCGAGGTAGAGCTCGGAGAGCTGGGGGTCGGCGAGGAGCTCGGGCGCGGGTCCGGTGATGTGGACGCGGCCGAGGTCGAGCACGCACCCGATGTCCGCCGTCTCGAGCGCGCGGCGCGCGTTCTGCTCGACGAGCAGGACCGCGACGCCGGCGTCGCGCATGCGCACGACCTGCTCGAACACGGTCGACGTCGTCTTGGGGTCGAGGCCCATCGACGGCTCGTCGAGCAGCACGACCTCCGGGCTCACCATGAGCGAGCGCGCGAACTCGACCTGCTTCTGCTGTCCGCCGGACAGCAGGCCCGCGAGCTGCTTCCACCGCTCGCCCACGATGGGGAAGAGGTTCTGCACGAACGCCACGCGCTCCGCGATCTTCTGCTTGTCGCGCAGGGTGTACGCGCCGAGGAGCACGTTCTCCGCGACCGTCATCTCGCGGAACACGCTGTGGCCCTGGAGCACGTGCGCCAGTCCGGACGTGAGCATCTCCTGCGGCCCCTGGCCCGTGACGTCGCGCCCACCGACGAGGATGCGGCCCGAGCGCGGCTTGAGCAGCCCGCTCGCGACCTTGAGCACCGTCGACTTGCCCGCGCCGTTGGGCCCGACGAGGCACACGACCGTGGCTGCCGGGACCTTGATGGTCAGCCCGCGCAGCACCATCGCCGCGCGGCCGTACCCGGCCTGGATGTCGTCCAGCTCGAGGAGGTACTCCTGCTTCGCCCCCGTCCCGGGGGTCGGGTCAGACACCAAGGTAGGCCTCCAGCACTCGCGGGTCGGCTTGCACGACGGCGGGGGTGCCCTCGGCGATCGGCCGGCCCCGGTCGAACACGATGACGTGGTGGGACAGGCTCATGACCATGTCCATGTTGTGCTCGACGACGAGGAACGTCTTGCCCTCGGCGTTGAGCTCCTGCACGAGCGTCCCGATGCGCCCGATGAGCGCGGGGTTCACGCCGCCCGCCGGCTCGTCGAGCATGATCGTGTCGGGGTCGCCCATGAGGACGCCCGCGAGCTCGAGCAGCTTCTGCTGCCCGTAGGACAGGTTGCGCGCCTCGACGTTCTCCAGGTGGTCGATGCCGACGCGCACGAGCAGCGCGCGCGCCTTGTCGATCTCCTCGGGGTTGCGCGCCCCGGCGAGCAGCTCGCGCACCGTCGTGCGCCGGACCGCGACGAGCATGTTCTCGAGGACGGTCATGCGGGGGAACACGCGGCAGAGCTGGAAGCTGCGCCCGATCCCGGCGCGCGCGATCTTGTGCGGCGCGCGCCGCGTGATGTCCTCGCCGCGGAACGTGACCGTGCCGGAGTCCGGCTTGATCATGCCCGTCACGCAGTTGAAGAACGTCGTCTTGCCCGACCCGTTCGGGCCGATGAGCGCGTTGATCTTGCCGTGCTGGAACGTGACCGTCGCGTCGCGGACGGCGTGGACGCCGCCGAACGACTTGGTGAGGCCGACGGTCTCGAGGTTGCGGGTCGTCGGGGGTGCGGTCGTCGTGCTCATCGGTCCTTCTCCTCTCCCGTGCCCTCCGCGGTCGGCTCGCCGTCCGCGTGCTGTCCCTGCTGCGTGACGGCGGCGGTCGGCTCGGCCGTCGGCTCGGCGGCCGCGGCGCGGTTGCGCTCGAGGAGCTCGGCCGCGGTCATCTCGCGGATCGAGGAGTCCTGCGGGCCGAAGCGCTTGAAGAGGGCCTGGGCCGCGGGGATGATCCCGTCCGGCATGAAGAGGACGACGACCCCGAGCAGCAGGGCGGTGGCGACGAGGTGGAACTGGGTGTCGCCGAACTCGAGCTTGAAGTACTCCAGCCCGGTGCCGACGACGACGGCGCCGAGGAGCGGGCCGAAGAGGTGCCGGACGCCGCCGAAGAGGGCCATGAGCACCATGTAGGAGCCGAGCATGATGGAGAACTGGAAGATCGGGTCGAGGTCGCCGAACCACAGGGCGTACATGCCGCCCGCGAGGCCGGTGAACGTCGCCGAGACGACGTAGGCGACGAGCTTGTAGTTGCGCGTCGGGACGCCGAGCGCCTGGGCCTTGTCCTCGTCCTCGCGGATCGCCTTGAGCCCGGTGCCGAAGCGCGAGCGGTCGATCGCCCACCACGCGACGAGCATGACGACGAGCAGCGCGGCGAAGAGGTAGAAGAACGTGCGGTGGTGCTCGGGCCGCAGCAGGTCCGGGAACGGGCGCGGGACGACGAGGCCGTCGGAACCGCCCGTGAAGGAGCCCCACGCCTGGAAGACGAGCAGCAGGATGAGGACGAACGAGATGGACACGATGACGAACGACGCGCCGCGCACGCGTAGCGCCGCGATCCCGACGGGGATGGTGACGAGCAGGACGAGCGCGCCGGCGACGAGCCACGCGACGAAGCTCGGGAGCCCGACGTCGCGGATCAGCAGGCCCGTGCCGTACGCACCGAGCCCGAAGAACGCGGCGTGGCCGAGCGAGACGTACCCCGTGAAGCCGCCCATGAAGTTCCAGGCGGTCGCGGTGCACGCGTAGCTGAGGACGACGATGCCGGCCGACAGGATGTACGCGTTGGGCGCCATCGTCGGGAAGGCCAGGACGAGCACGGCGAGGACGACGAGCGCGGCGAGGCGGACGACGCGGCCCCAGGGGCGGCGTGCGGTGGGTGCGACGACGGCCGAGGCCGTGCTTGCGCCGTCGGGCACCGTGCGTGCGGCCGCGCGGCGGCTCGCGGGACGGGTGTCAGAAGCGTTGGGCAAGGCGACCTCCGAAGAATCCCTGGGGCCGCAGCATCAGCGTCGCGAACAGCGCGACGTAGAAGATGGTCTGCGCCCACGTGGTGCCGAGCGGCACCTGGAGCAGGCTCTGGCCGATGCCGAGCACCATGGCGGCGATCGCGGCGCCCGGGATGGACCCCAGGCCGCCGACGACGATGATCGCCATGAGCGGGCCGATCCAGTGCCAGTGCAGCGACGGGTAGATCGTCGCGTCGAGCGACAGCGCGGTCCCGCCGATCGCGGCGGTCGCGAGGCCGAGGCCGAAGCCGTAGCCCGCGACGCGGTCGGTCTTGATGCCGACGAGCTGCGCGGCCTCGCGGTGCTGGATCGTCGCGCGCAGCGCCTGGCCGAACCGGCTGTGCTTCATGAGCAGGTACAGCAGCGCGAGCGAGAGCGCCGCGAGCCCGAAGGCGACGAGCTTCACGACGGCGATCCGCGCCCCGAAGAACTCGATGCTCGCGCCCGAGTAGGGAAGCTGGATGCGCCGCTGCGTGCCGCTCCAGACGAAGCCGATCATGCCCTCGATGAAGAGCGCGACGGCGAACGTGAGGAGGACGGACATCATCGTGAGCGTCGCGGGCCGCAGGCGCGTGATGAGCAGGCGCTGCATGCCCACGCCGACGAGGAAGAACAGCGGCACGGTGACGACGAGCGACAGCAGCGGGTCCATGCCGGTCTGCTGGTTGAAGAACCAGGCGAGGTACGCGGCGAGGATGAGGAACGCCGAGTGGGCGATCATCACGACGCGCATCACGCCGAAGTACAGGGTGAGGCCCGCTGCCAGGAGGGCGTAGAGCCCTCCCAGCAGCACGCCGAGCACGAGGCTCTGGAAGAGGAGCGTTCCTGTCACGAGGCGATCACCAGGCCGGCTTGGGGAAGACGAACTCGGCTTCCTTGGCGTCCTGCGGCAGGACGATCTGGATCTCGCCGTCCACGTACTGCTGGATGAGGTGGGCGCCCTGCGGCTTGCCCGTCTCGTCCCAGGTCAGCGGCCCGACGACGGTCTCGACCTCGTTGCTGCGCAGCCACGAGATGAGCTCCTGCTGGCACTCGCCCTGCTCGGCGCAGCCCACGGCCTCGACCGCGGCGGCGACGACCTGGCCGGTCGTGTACGCGTTGGCCTCGTCCTCGCCGGGCGGGTTGCCGTGCAGCTCCGTGTACCGCTCGACGAAGTCGACGTTGGACGGCCAGCTCGCGGTCTCGGTGTAGCCGGTGGGCGAGAGGATGCCCTCGGTCTTGGAGCCGATCGCCGCGGAGAACTCCGGGTTGGTCGGCGCGGTGGAGAACGCCGCGAGCTGCGGCTGGTAGTTGAGCTGCTGGAGGGCCACGATCAGGTTCACCGCGTCCTGGTACTGCGTGCCGCCGATGACCATGTCCGCGCCCGAGTCGTTGATCTTCGCGGCGATAGAGGAGAAGTCGGTCGTGTTGGGCGGGTACACCTCGTCGACGACGATCTCGAGACCGGCGTCGGCGAGCTTGTCGCGCAGGCCGTAGGCCGTGCCCTGGGCGAAGGGGTCGTCCATCGAGGCCACCGCGACCGTCTGCGGACGCTCGCCCTCGGGCATGTCGAGGATGTGGTCGGCGAGGTAGTTGTAGTGGTCGTCGGCGACGGCGGGGGCGGCGTAGAAGAGGTTCTCGAAGCCCTGCTCGAAGACCTCGTTCGCGGCGCCGGCCGGCTCGACGAAGAGCATCCCGTACTCCTCGGCGACGCGGGCGCTCGGCACGACGAGGCGCGTCGAGAACGGCCCGAACACGAGGTCGACCTCGTCCTGGGCGATGAGCGCCTCGTAGTCCTGGACCACGCGGTCCGCGTTGGACTGGTCGTCGAGGATCTTGAGCTCGACCTGCCGCCCGAGGAGGCCCCCGTCCTCGTTGACGAACTGCGCCCAGGCCTCGTACCCGCGCTGGACGCCCTTGCCGGGCTCGGAGAAGTCGCCGGTGAGCGGGAGGGAGATACCGATGACGATCGGGTCGTCGGACCCGCCGCCTCCGCCCTCGCCGTCGGACCCGCCGGAGCACGCCGTGAGGACGAGCGCCGTCGCGGACACGCCGGCCGCGAGGGCGAGCGCGCGGCGTGAACGGGGGCGGGTGGACATCCGTGGAGTCGACCGAGAATGCATGGACGTGACTCTCCCTACTTCGTCGTAGTGAAGACCTGAGGCCGTACTGCTCCGTACGAGACTGCCTGTTTGCGAAAGCGCTTTCGTAAGCGCTTCCGCTAGAGTACGGTGCGGACAGCGGATGTGGCAAGCGTCACGTCGGGGAGGGCCCTCGGGCCGCCGACCGGGCGACGCACGGACGAGCGGAGCAGGGGTGCGTCGAGAGGGTCGGACCACGAAGGGCCGGAGCGCGCTGCGGCTGGTCGACGTCGCCGAGCGCGCGGGCGTGTCGCTCGCGACCGCGTCGCGCGCGCTGTCGGGCAGCGACGGCGTCTCGGAGGTGCTCGCGGAGCACGTCCGGGAGGTCGCGACGGAGATGGGCTACATCGCCAACCCGCACGCGCGCACGCTCGCCGGGGGCACCACGTCGGTCGCGGGCCTGCTCGTCTACGAGATCGGCGACCCCTACTTCTCCGAGATCGCGAGCGGCGTCGTGCGCGTCGCGACCGAGCACGGCTGGAGCGTCCAGATCAGCCACACCGAGCGCGAGCCCAGCGCCGAGGTCACGCAGATCCGGCTCATGCGCGCGCACCGCGTGGGCGTCATCCTCGTCGCCGGGTCCGGGTACGTCGAGCCCGCGATGGAGGCCGACGCCGCGCGCGAGCTCGAGGCGTTCCAGGAGGCCGGGGGGCGGGTCGTCGTCATCGGGCGGCACCACCTGCACAGCGACGCCGTGCTCCCGGACAGCGAGGCCGCGGCCGCGAGCCTCACGGACCACGTCCTCGGGCTGGGCCACCGCCGCCTGGCCATCGCCGCCGGGCCCGAGCGGCTCACCACCGTCGCCGACCGCACCGCCGGCATCCGGAGCGCGGTCGCGGCCCACGGCCTCGACCCGGACGACCTGTTCGTCGTCCACGCGCCCTTCACGCGCGAGGGTGGGCGCGACGCCACGCAGCGGATCCTCGCCCAGCGCCCGGACACGACGGCGATCCTCGCGCTCAACGACGCCATGGCCACCGGGGTGCTCTCGCTCCTGCGCGAGCGCGGCGTCGTCGTGCCGCGCGACATGTCCGTCACCGGGTTCGACGACATCCAGGTCGCCCAGGACCTCGCACCCGCGCTGACCACGGTGCGCCTCCCGATGAGCGAGATGGGCGCGACGGCGTTCGAGCTGGCGCTCCGGCCGCCGTCGGGCCGACCGCGCCGCAAGCGCACCGACCACGAGCTCGTGGTCCGCGACTCCACGGCCCCACCCCGCCCCGGCCCGCTGTGGGCTGGGTGAGGGCGTCTCAGAAGGGCTTGCGGGCCACGACGAGGAAGCGCGGGGCCTCGTCGACGAACTCGTGGCCCGCGGCGAGGTGCAGGTGCAGGGCCCGCAGCGGAGCCTCGTACCGGGCGACCGCCTCGGGCGACAGCGAGGCGAGGTCGGGCACCTGCCACGCGATGAGCTTGAGGTACCAGAGCACGGACGACAGGTCGCGGAAGCGGCGCAGCCCCTCGTGCTCACGCGCCACGTCGACGACGAAGCCCGCGTCCCGCAGCACCTCGACCGCGGCCTCGAGCGTCACCGAGTCCGGGTCCCACGGCAGCTCGACGCCGAGCGCCGTGTTGAGCCGCAGGCCGTCGCGGGTGTCGACCTGCTGGGTGAGGAACACCCCGCCCGGCTCGAGCACACGCAGCACCTCGTCGGGGTCGAACTCCTCGTGCCGGTCCAGCACGACCGCGAACTGGCCGTCGAAGAACGGCAGGAGCTGCTCGTCGTCGCCCTCCACGGACCGCACCTCGACGCCCAGGGGCTCGAGCCGGCGTCGGGCCACGGGCAGGTTGGGCGCCCAGCCCTCCGTCGCCGCCGACCCGGCGGGCAGCGGTCCCAACGTGGACAGGAGCTCGCCGCCGCCGGTCCCCAGGTCGAGCACCGGGCCGCGGCCGCTGCCGACCAGCTCGCGCGCGAGCGCGGCGTAGTCCCACGGCAGCGGGTCCTCGACGACGCGCTCCGCCACGGGCGAGAGGTCGAACCCGACCACCGGCACGGCACGGGCCCAGGCGACGTGCTCCTCGAACGAGGCGTCCCGGGCGGGGACGGGCACGTCGGCCGCCCGGTCGGAGGTGGCGGGGGTGTCGGGGACCGCGGCAGGCATGGGTCGATTGTCACCCGCCCCGGCGCCGACGCCGAACGCGCACGCCGAGCCGGCAGAGACCCGACGGGGAGTCCTCCCCATCGCCGCGAGGCGCGTGCGCGCGGTAGCCTCCCCGATGCCCGTTTCGTGCGTTCCGTGACGCACGGGGCGCGGCGGGGACACGGATCGACCGACGAGGGGACGAGGACGACGTGAGCGGGATGTGGGGCGCCGACGTCACTGAGCTGAGGAGGCTCGCGCAGTCGCTGCGCTCCGCCTCCGACCAGCTCGTGAGCACGACGTCCGAGGTCAGCGGCCTCGTGGAGGCCGCTGGCCGGTGGCAGGGTGGGGACGCCGACCAGTTCCGGGGCGAGTGGACCGGGTCCTCGGTGGCGCTCCTGCGCGGGGTGAGCCAGACGCTCGCCGAGGCGTCGCAGGCGGTGCTGCGCAACGCCGACGAGCAGTACCTGACGAGCACCGAGGGCGGCACGATCCCGTCTCCCGGCGTGCCCGGCCCGGGCGTGCCCACGGGCCCCGGCGGCGGGCCGCTCGGTGGCGGGACCCCGCTCGCCGGGTCGATCTGGGACGTCGGTGAGACCCTCGTGGAGGCGGGGACGTACGTCCTCGACGGGCTGAAGGCCTGGAAGGTCGGCCAGTCCCTCACCGCGTTCCTCCAGGCCAGCCGCCTCGCCGACCTGTCCGACGCCGCCGCGAGCGCGTCGGTCTTCGCGCGCGGCATGGTCCTCGACGACGCGATGGGGTTCCTGGGCGGGCTCGGGACGGCGGGCCGGCTCGTGGGCGGCGTCGGCGGCCTGTTCGGCGTCATCGGCGGCGTCAACCAGATGTTCAACACCGAGTACGACGGCGTCCGGGGCGGCGTCGACCGCGTCATGGGCGGCCTGTCGGTCGTGGGCGGCGCGGGGACGATGCTCATGATGGCGGGCATGCTCACCAATCCCGTGGGCATCGGGATCGTGGTGGGCGCGGGCGTCGTCGCGGGCGCCTGGGCGCTGGGGAACCTGGTCGTCGACAACTGGGACGCGATCTCCGGGTTCGCCACCAACCCCGGCCCGTACCTCGCCGACGGGTGGAACACCGTGACGGACTTCGCGGGCGACGCGGTCGATACGATCGGGGACGTCGCGTCCGACGTCGGGGACGCGATCGGCGACGGCCTCTCCGCCGCCGGTGACTTCGTCGGAGGGCTCTTCTCGTGACCCAGCAGACCATGCGGTGGTCCGCGTCGGACATCGCCGCGGCCGAGAGCGCGCTGGAACGGGCCGTCGCGGGCGAGGTCACGCACGTCGTCACGCTCACCGACGAGGAGATCGTCATCCTCGACGGGCTCCAGAACCCCCAGCTCGTGGCGGTCCCGTGGCTCGACGCGCAGGAGGGCGCGGACCGCGCGCTCGTGGGCCGCGTCGCGCTCCGCTCGCTCCTCGCCCGCGGCATGGTCGTGCCGAGCGAGGACGCGGCCGCGGCCGAGCCCGTGGACGGCCGGCCGGCCGTCGGCATCGAGGCCGTCCCGGAGATCACGGGTCCGCTCGTCCTGCGCCGCACGGCGCACGCGATCCTGTCCGTCGAGCGCACGACGTCGCTCGGCCGGCACTGGGTGTACGTCTACCTCCACGAGGACGACCGCGTGCTCGAGGAGGAGGTCGCCCCCAGCGGCCACCACGCGTTCAGCGTCTACCCGTTGTCCGAGCTCGCGGGTCGGCTCGCGGTCTTCGTCGACCCGGCCTCCCAGGCCCTGCTCGACGGTCGCTCCCAGACGTTCACGCCCGACGACTTCGCCGCCCGGGCGTCGAGCCTGCCGGAGCTCGCGGGAGCGCTGGCCGTGACGACGCTCGGCGCGGTGCACGCGGGCTCCGACGTCCTGGAGCAGGTGAGCGTCTACGCGACCCCCGACGGCGTGTACACCGTCCGGGGCGGCGAGCACGGGGCCGACGGCGCACCGACGTCGCTCACGCTCTCCGAGGTCGGGGCGGCCACGGTCCGCCGTCTCCCGCTCGAGCTGCTCGGCCGATGAGCGGGCCGATGGCGGGGACCGTGACCGGTGCGCGCGCGACGCGCAAGGTGCGCCACCACGCCGAGCTGTCGGGCCTCGGCACGGTCCGGCACGTGTCGGCGGCGACGCCGAACGCCCCGGCGTGGGCGGTGACGGTGGTCGTGGTGCTCGTGTTCTCCGTCGGGCCGGCGCTCGTGGGGAACGCGGGGCCCGCCGCGATCGGCTACCTCCTGCCGTCGTTCGCGGCGATCGCCGCCGTGATCCTCTGGTTCCTCGGGTCCGAGAAGCTGGTCGTGCTCGACCACGGGATCCTCGTCGGCTCGTTCGCCCCGTTCCTGCGTCCGGTCGCGGTGCCCTTCGCGGCATTCGACGTGCGGACCGTGCGCGCCGCCGTCGCGAGCCCGCGCACCCTCGGTCTGCTGCTCACCGACCGCGGCGTGTCGACGGCGTCGCGCACCGTGCTCTGGTCGCGCCGCACCGTGACCTTCGTGGGGGTCGCGCCGAGCCAGCTCCGGCAGGCGCGCGCGCGGGGGCTGCACGTCGACCTCGCGACCGCGACGGCCGTCGACCTCTGGGTCTTCTCGGCCCGCGACCCGCGTCGCCAGGAGCAGGTCGTCCGCGCGCTGGGCGACGCCACGCGCGCGGCCGGGGTGCCGGGCGCGGAGCAGGTCGAGGCGCTCGCCCTGCCCGCGCAGCCCGTGCAGGTGTCGCCGCAGGGCGCGGACCGTCTCGCGGTCCCGGAGCGGCTGCGCAGCGCGCGGGCGCGGCACCCGCAGACGACGCGCTGAGCGCCTCGCGGGCGGTCGACCGCCGGCGTCAGGCGGAGGTGGGTCCGAACGCCGCGGCGAGGCGCGCCGTCGGGCCGTCGCCCTCGGTGCTCGCGGCGCCGAGAGCGGCGACCTGGAGCACCATCCACGGGCTGAACGCCCACGGGGTGGCGGCGACCGCGCGCGCGACGTCGCGCGGGTCCGCCCAGGCGGTCTCCATGACCTCGTCGGGGTTCGGCTCGACCGTGCCCGCCGCGCGCGCCGCGTAGACCGGGCAGATCTCGTTCTCCACGACGCCGGAGGCGTCGACGGCGCGATAGCGGAAGCCCGGCACCGCGACCTCGAGGCCCGCGATCTCGAGCTCGAGCTCGTGCCGCGCGTGGCGGACGATCGACTCCTCGGTGGTCTCGGTCCAGCGCGGGTGCCCGCAGAAGGAGTTGGTCCACACCCCCGGCCACGTGCGCTTCGCGAGCGCGCGCCGCGTGAGCAGGAGGCGGCCCGCGTCGTCGAGCACGTAGCAGGAGAAGGCCAGGTGGAGGGGCGTCTCGGTCGTGTGGACCGCGGCGCGCTCGAAGGTGCCGGTCCGTCGACCCTGGTCGTCGACGGTGACGACGTGGTCGGCGGCGACGGGGACGTGCGAGGTCATGCGGCCACTCTCGCACACGCCGGTCCGGGACGGGGAAACGCTGTCAGGAGTCGGTGGGACGCCCGTGGCGGGGCCCGGGGGGGAGGGCCGGGCGCGGCGCGGCCGTGAGGGGAGTCACCCCGACGGCTCGTCGCACCGTCTTGCCGAGCCCACCCCGGAGTGAATTAAGGTGAGGGTAACCTCACTCGCAGACGACCGACCGGGCACGCGCCCCCGAGCAGATCCGAGCACCATGACCTCGCCCGCGACCGCCGACGCGCCGGCCGGCGTCCCCGACGGGACGCTCCGGCCCGCGACGGACCGCGACGACCGACCGGCCGGGGTCGCCCGCACCAACGCGGGGCGCAGCCTCGGGCTCCTCGTCGCCGTCGTGGTCCTCGTGCTCGCGATCGTGCTCAGCCTGGTCGTCGGCTCCAAGCCGGTCCCGCTCGGCACCGTCTGGGACGCGCTCACCGGGTACGACGGCTCGGGCGACCACGTGATCATCCGCGACCTGCGGCTGCCGCGCACGATCGTCGGCCTCCTGGTCGGCGCCGCGCTCGGGGTCTCGGGCGGGCTCATCCAGGCCATGACGCGCAACCCGCTGGCCGACCCGGGCATCCTCGGCGTCAACGCCGGAGCCGCGTTCGCCGTCGTGCTCGCGGTCGCGTTCCTCGGGTTCACGGACATCCAGTCCTTCATCTGGTTCGCGTTCGCCGGGGCGGTCGTGGCGACCGTCGCGGTCTACGCCATCGGGTCGCAGGGGCGCGGGGGAGCGACGCCGGTGCGCCTGACCCTCGCGGGCGTCGCGCTCGGGGCGGTCCTGGGCGGCATCTCGCAGGGCATCACGCTGCTCGACCCCGCGGCGTTCGACCGCATGCGCTTCTGGGGTGCCGGCTCGCTCGCCGGGCGCACGATGGAGATGGCCGGCACGATCGCGCCGTTCGTCGTGGTCGGGCTCGTCATCGCGATCGTCGTCGCCCGCCCGCTCAACACCATCGCGCTCGGCGACGACCTCGCGAGCTCGCTCGGCGCCCACGTCGGGCGCACGCGCATCCTCGTCGGCGCCGCGGTCATGCTGCTGTGCGGCGCCGCGACGGCGGCCGCCGGGCCGATCGCGTTCGTCGGGCTCATGGTGCCGCACGTCGCGCGCTGGACGGTCGGCCCCGACCAGCGCTGGATCCTCCCGTACTCGGCCGTGCTCGCGCCGGTCCTGCTGCTCGTGTCCGACGTCGTCGGCCGCGTCGTCGTCATGCCCGGCGAGCTCCAGGTCGGGATCGTCACCGCGTTCGTCGGCGCCCCCGTCCTCATCGCGCTCGTGCGCCGCTCGAAGGCGAGCGGGCTGTGAGCGCCCCGGTCCGGGACGACGCGCCCGTAGGCCCGTCCGTGCGCGGCGGCGGCGTGCACCGCGTCGACTTCGGCCGCCCCACGCGGGTGGTGCGCGCACTCGGCGGCCGCGCGAGCCTCCGGCTCGACCTGCGCACGCTCGGCGTGTGCGCGGTGCTGCTGCTCGTCGCGCTCGCGATCGGCGTCGTCGCGCTGACCACCGGCGACTACCCGCTCACGGTCCCGCAGGTCCTCCAGGCGCTCGTGGGGGCGGCCGACGGTCCCGTCCACATGGTCGTCGTGGAGTGGCGCCTGCCGCGCGCGCTCATGGCGCTCGTGCTCGGGGCGGCGCTCGGCGCGAGCGGCGCGATCTTCCAGTCCCTCACGCGCAACCCGCTCGGCAGCCCCGACGTCATCGGGTTCAACACCGGCGCGTACACGGGCGCGCTCGTCGTCATCATGCTGCTCGGCGGCGGGTACGTCGGTGTCGCGGCGGGCGCGCTCGTCGGCGGCATCGTCACCGCGGGGGTCGTGTACCTCCTGGCGTACCGGCGCGGGGTCCAGGGGTTCCGGCTCATCATCGTCGGCATCGCCGTGTCCGCGATGCTCGCGTCCGTCAACCAGTGGCTCATCATCAAGGCGGACCTCGAGACCGCGATGGCGGCCGCCGTGTGGGGCGCCGGGTCGCTCAACGGCATGACCTGGGCGCAGGCCGTGCCCGCGTGCGTGCTCGCGGCGCTCCTCGCGCTGCCGCTCGTGTGGCTCGCGCCGCGCATGGGGCTGCTGGAGCTCGGGGACGACGCCGCGGCCGCCCTCGGCCTGCGCAGCGAGCGGGTGCGCCTCGCCCTCGTCATCGTCGGCGTCGCGCTCACAGCGCTCGTCACCGCGGCGGCCGGGCCCATCGCGTTCGTCGCGCTCGCCGCCCCGCAGCTCGCGCGCCGCCTCACGGGCGCCGCGGGCGTGCGGATCCTCCCCGCCGCCGTCATGGGCGCCGTCCTGCTCGCGGCGAGCGACCTCGTCGCCCAGCGCGCGTTCGCGCCCACCCAGCTCCCGGTCGGCGTCGTCACCGTGAGCGTCGGCGGCGCCTACCTCGTCTGGCTCCTCGTGCGCGAGGCCCGCAAGTGACCACCAACCCGCAGACCGGAAGGACCCCGGTGGCTCTCACGAACCTCGCGGCCGCCCCGAGCGACACCGTCGCCGCCGCGTCGACCGACGCGCGCGCGGCCCGCGTCCCGCCCGCGGACCGCCTGCACGCCGAGGGGATCACGGTCGGCTACGACGACCGCGTCATCTCCTCCGACCTCGACGTGAGCATCCCCGACGGGTCGTTCACGGTGATCGTCGGGCCGAACGCGTGCGGCAAGTCGACGCTGCTGCGCGCGCTGTCGCGCCTGCTCAAGCCGTCGCGGGGGCAGGTCGTGCTCGACGGCCGCTCGATCTCCTCGATCCCCGCGAAGGAGGTCGCGCGCCGCCTCGGCCTCCTGCCGCAGACGTCGATCGCGCCCGAGGGCATCACCGTCGCCGACCTCGTCGCGCGCGGGCGCTACCCGCACCAGAAGCTCCTGCGCCAGTGGTCGCGCGAGGACGAGGCCGCCGTGGTCGGCGCGCTCGCCGCTACCGGGACGACCGAGCTCTCGGGCCGCCTCGTCGACGAGCTCTCCGGCGGCCAGCGCCAGCGCGTGTGGGTCGCCATGGTCCTCGCGCAGGAGACCCCCATCCTCCTGCTCGACGAGCCGACGACGTTCCTCGACATCGCGCACCAGATCGAGCTCCTGGAGCTGTGCGCCGACCTCAACCGCGACCGCGGGCACACGCTCGTCGCGGTGCTGCACGACCTCAACCACGCGTGCCGGTACGCGACGCACCTCATCGCCATGAAGGACGGCGGGGTCGTCGCCGAGGGTGCGCCGGCCGACGTCGTGACGGCCGAGCTGGTCGAGGACGTGTTCGGCCTGCCGTGCCGCATCATCGCCGACCCCGTGACGGGAACGCCGCTCGTCGTGCCCGAGGGTCGCCCGCGCCGCGCCTGACCCGGGGTCGGGCTCAGCCGGCCATCCGCTCCTCGACGGCCCAGCCGATGGCCTGGCGGACCTCCTTGCGCGAGCCGACCCCGAGCTTGGAGAAGATCTTCCGCAGGTGCCACTCGACGGTCCGCGGGCTGAGGAACAGGCGAGCCGCGATCTCGGGGTTCGTGTGGCCGAGCGCCGTGAGCCGGGCGATCTCCGCCTCCTGCTCGGTCAGATCGGCGGCGGCCCCGCCGGAACGGCGCAACGCGTGCACACCGGACGCGACGAGCTCGCGGCGGGCGCGGTCGGCGAAGCCCTGGGCGCCCATCTCGGCGAACATCTCGTGGGCACGGCCGAGCTGCTCGCGGGCGTCGGTGCGACGGTCCGCGCCGCGCAGCCACTCGCCGTAGAGCAGGTGGGCGCGCGCCAGGACGAAGCGCAGCGGAGTCCGCGAGAGCCGCTCGATCGCCCCCCGGTAGCCCTTCTCGGCGTCCGTCCCGCCGGAGACGAGCGCGCGGCACAGCTCCGCCGCGCCGACCGCCCAGTCGGTGCCCGACGCCGCGGCGACCTCGGCGACGCGACGCGCCGCCTCGAGCCCGCGCGCGGGCTCGCCCGAGCGCGCGGCCGCCTCGACGAGCTCGACCGCGGACCACGAGGCGACCGCGAGCTCCTCCGGGTGCGCGCTGCCCTCCGCGGCGGCCGTCAGCGCCCGATCGTGGTCGCGACGGGCGTTGTGCAGCACGGCCGAGGACCAGGCCCGCAGCGTCGACCAGGCACCGTCGCCGGACGCGGCCGCCCGCCCCGCACCGTCCACGACGAGCGCACCCACCTCGTGCTCGTCGCCGCGCCACGCGGCCACCAGGAGGTCCCCGGAGGACGGGTGCTCGCCGTGGGTGGCGGTCGCGACGGCCGCGGCCTCGCGCGCCAGGAGCTCGGCCGCCGGCAGGTCCCCGGACAGGAGCTCGAGGGTGGTGCGGGACGTCAGGGCGTCGAGGAGCACGGGGAGGCGGCCGTTCTCCCGGGCGACCGCGATGGTCCGTGCGGACAGGTCGCGCCACGCCGCGTCGTCCCACAGGGCACCGGCCGCGAGCGTCGCGAGGGCGAGCCACCCGGCCGGGTCCTCCGACGGTTCGGCACCGCCGACGAACGCGCCCACCGCGGCCCGCAGCTCCGGCGCGCCCCCGACCGGGCCGTCGACCACGGTCGAGGCGAGCCCGCCGAGCAGCGCGCCCGCCGGGCCGTCGCCGGTCGTCGTCCGGCCACGCGCGGCCTGGACCGCCTCCGCGACCGCGACCACCCCGTCCCGACGCGCGAGGCGCCCCCGGACGAGGGCCGCCGTGAACGCGTCGCGGTAGACCGTGCGGGCCCCCGTCGGGTCGGCGGGCTCGAGGCGACGCGCGGCGGCGAGCAGCGACTCCGCCTCCTGGTCGCCGCGCGAGGCGGCGAGGTGGGCGCGCAGGCGGTACACGTCCGCGGCGCAGCGCGGTCCCGGCTCGGTCGCCTCCGCGATCGCGAGGAGCTGCTGCGCCCGCCCGAGCGCCCCGGACCGGAGCATGTCCTCGGCCGCGCGCAGCGCCCGCTCGGCGCGCAGCCCGGGATCCTGCGTCACCCCGACGGCGAGCTCGCGGATCGCCGCCGCCGCCGCGAGACCGCCGTGCGCGACGGCCCGGACCGCCGACCGTTCCAGCGCGACCGCCACGTCCTCGTCATACCCGGTGGTCGCGTGCGCGAGGTGCCAGACGTGCCGGTCGGGATCGAGCGCGGGGTCCGTCGTCCCCGCGAGCGCCCGGTGGGCTGCCCGACGCTCGTCGGCCGAGGCCCGACGGTAGACGGCCGACCGGACCTGGGGGTGGTCGAACCGCGCCTCGGCGACGTCGAGCAGCCCGTCGGCCTCCGCGGGCGCGGCGTCCGCCGGGCCGAGGCCGAGCGAGAACGCGGCGCGCCAGATCGCGACGGGGTCCTGCCGCGGTTCCGCGGCGACGACGAGGAGCAGCCGCCGGGTGGTCTCCGGCAGGCGGTCGACCCGGTCGAGCAGCGCCGTCGGCACGTCGCGGGGACCCGTCGCCGGCGCCCGCGTCGCGATGCCGCCTCCCAGCCGGTCGACGGTCAGCCCCTGCGAGGCGTCGAGGAGGACGCGCGGGTTCCCGCCGGCCTCGGAGACGACCCGGCGCAGGACCCCGTCGTCGAGCGGGCCCGGGACGACCGTCTGGAGCAGCCGCCGGGCGTCGCGGTCCGCGAGCCCCGAGACCTCCAGCTCGCGGAAGCCCTCGAGCACGTCGGACTCGGGCCAGGGCGACGTCGCGAAGGCGACGAGGACGGCCTCCCCGGCGAGCCGCCTGCTCACGAACGCGAGGACGTCGCACGACGCCGGGTCGAGCCGGTGGGCGTCGTCGACCAGGCAGACCGTCGGACGCCGCGCGCTCGACTCCGTGAGCAGCCGCAGGACGGCGAGACCCACGAGGAAAGGATCGGGCGCCCGGCCGTCGTCCCCGAGACCGAGGGCGGCGCGCAGCGCTGTCGCCTGCGGCCGGGGCAGGCGGTCGAACCGGTCCGCGAGCGGCGCCACGAGCTGGTGCAGCCCGGCGTACGCGAGTCCCGACTCCGAGCGCGCGCCGGTCACCCTCAGCACGGTGCAGCCGTGCGCGGCGGCCTCGAGGCGCCGCAGGAGGGCGGTCTTCCCCACCCCCGCGTCGCCGCGCAGGACGACGACCTGGGCGTGACCGGCACGCGCACCGGCGAGGAGGTCGTCGAGCACGTGCACCTCACGCTCTCGGCCCACCAGATCCTGACCCAGCACCTCCGCGGTCCGCGTCACCATCGCGTGCTCCCGTCCTCCGTGACCGGGCCAGTCCCCGGTCGTGCCAGCATCGCGCCGGCCCGTCCCGTCGCGCGTCGCCGTCACCGGCAGTCCCGTGGCCGTAGTCAGCCACCAGCCCCGCTACCGGGTAGCCGGTAGTCCGTCGCCGCCACCGCGCGCGCCATTCCGGCTACCCGCAATGCGCCGCGACCGGCGGTGGCCGCATGCTGGGCCCATGGAGACCACAGTCGTGATCGTGGACGACAGCACGGTCTACATCGCAGCCGCGCAGGCACTGCTCGAGCGCGAGGGGATGCGGGTCGTCGGACGCGCGGGAGGGACCGCCGAGGCCGTCGACCTCTGCGCGCGGGTGCAGCCCGACGTCGTGCTCGTCGACGTCGCGCTCGGGGACGAGAGCGGGTTCGACGTCGTGCGCCGACTCGCGCGCGAGGGTGGGCCGACCCTGGTCCTCATCTCGACCCGCACCGCGGACGAGGTCGACGAGCTGCTCGACGCGTCGCCCGCCGCCGGGTTCGTGACGAAGTCCGCGCTCTCGGCGGACGTCATCCGCTCCCTCATGCCGTCGGCAGGCTGAACTCCAGCGTCGTGCCGGCCCCGGGGGCGCTCGTGACGTCCATCCGGCCGCCGAGGGCGTGCACACGGTCCTCCATGCCGACGAGACCGGACCCGCGCCGGGGGTCGGCACCGCCCACCCCGTCGTCCGACACGGCGACGCCGAGCTCCTCGCCGTCGTGCGCGACCCGGACGTGCACCTCGGTGGCCCGCGCGTGCTTGGTGGCGTTGGTGAGGGCCTCGGAGACCAGGTAGTACGCCGCGACCTCCACGCTCGCCGGGAGCGACCGGTCGAGGTCGACCTCGAGGACGACGGGCACCGCCGAGCGTCTCGCGAGGGACCGGAGCGCCGCCCGCAGCCCTCCGGTCTCGAGGATCGCCGGGTGGATGCCGCGCGCGAGCTCGCGCAGCTCGTCGACCGCCTCCGAGAGGTTCCGACCGATGGCCGCGAGCTCCCCGTGCACCTCCGTGAGCTCCGCGGGGACCCGCGACTGCGCTCGCCGCACGTCGAGCGCGAGCGACACGAGGCGCTGCTGGATGCCGTCGTGCAGGTCTCGTTCGAGGCGTCGCCGGGTCTCGTCCACCGCGACGACGATCCGCGTGCGCGACGCCATGAGCGCCGCGCGGTCGCGCGCGCTGGAGAACACCATGGCGACCAGGTCGGTGAGGTCGGCGAGACGCTTCTCGAAGGCGTCCGAGACGGGCGTGCCGTGCCGGGACCCGACGGCCAGGACGCCCCAGAGGCGACCGCCGAGGTAGACCGGGAACCCGACGGCCGCGCTGATGCCGCCGGACGTGACCCGTTCCGCCATCGCGCCGCGCGGGGCCACGTACCGGTCGAGCCGGGCCCGCTCGCCCGTCCGCAGCACCCGGCGCGTCACGCTGTCGCCGTCGAGCGGCAGCCGCTCGCCGACGTCGAGCAGGCCCGGGTCACCCCAGGCCGCCACGACGGTCGCCGTCCCGTCGGGCCCGTACTCCAGTACCCGCACCGCGTCCACGGCGCCGAGCCGCCCGACCTCCTCGGCCGTCGTCGCGAAGACCTCCGCCGGCGACGCGTCGGCCGTGGACAGCCGCGCGATCCGCCGTAGCGCCGCGAGCTCGTCGGAGAGGGCGACCTGCGCGCGGTCGAGGGATCCCAGACGACGCCGGGTCCGCGCGCTCACCGCGCACACCAGGACGATCACGACGAGGTACAGCGCGAGCGCGCCCCAGTTCTCGTAGTCTCTGAGGCGGAAGGTCCGCAGCGGCTTGAGGTAGAAGAAGTCGAAGGCGAGGATCGTGCCGAGCGCGAGCGGGACCGCGTAGAGGTCGAGGCCGGCGTGGGCGGTCCGGAGGATCAGCGCCACGCAGGCCAGCGCGAGCAGGACCGCGACGACCGGCCCCCCGACGAGCACGAGGACCGCCGACACGACGCCGAAGAGCAGCAGCGCCAGACCGACCGCGACCAGCGCCAGGACGGGCACCGGCCAGGCGGCGTCCGCGCGCCGCGGGTCGCCGGGCAGCAGCAGGCGTCGCCACCCCGCCCCGCGCCGGATCGCCCGGTCTACCGCCGTCCCGTCCGTCGTCGACATCGCCGCACCCTCCGCCGTCGCGAGCCGGTCCCCGACCGTCACCGGCTCTCGAGGAACCGCATGACCGCCAGGACCCGGCGGTTGTCCGTCTCGGCCTCCGGCAGGTCGAGCTTGAGCAGGATGCTCCGGACGTGCTTCTCGACCGTTCCCTCGGTCACCCAGAGCTGCTGGGCGATGCCGGCGTTCGAGCGCCCCTGCGCCATGAGCGCCAGGACGTCCCGCTCCCGGCTGCTGAGGGCGTCGAGGGGGTCCTCCCGGTGCTGGGCGGACACGAGCTCCTGGACCAGCGCCGGGTCGACGACCGACCCGCCGCGCGCGATCCGCTCGATCGAGTCGAGGAAGTCCTCGAGGTCGACGACGCGGCTCTTCAACAGGTACCCGACGCGGCGGCCGCTCCCGAGCAGGGTCATCGCGTGGTCCACCTCCACGTACGCGGAGAGCACCAGGATCCCCGTCTCCGGGAGCTCCTCGCGGATCGCCGCCGCGGCGTCCAGGCCCTCCGTCGTGAACGTGGGCGGCATCCTGATGTCGACGAGCACGAGGTCGGGCCGGTGCTCCCGGACGAGCCGCAGGAGCTCGTCCGCGTCGGCGGCCTGGCCGACGACCTCGTAGTCCGGTGCGGCGAGCAGGCTCGCCAGCCCTTCGCGGAGCAGGACGTCGTCGTCGGCGACCACCACGCGGAGCCCGCTCACGGGCGTTCCGTCACTGCACATGTCCGCATGGCGCCGAGTATCGCACCGGCGCGCGGCGGCGAGCGGCGCGCTCCTCCTCCCGAGACCGGCTGGTCGAGCGTGCGCGCCGCCCCCGCGCGCGGTCCGTCACGCGGTCGTCACGCTCGCGGCGGCGGAGACCGCCGTGAGGACCGAGTCGGCCACCGCGGCGGGGTGGGACACCGCGACGGCGTGCGACGCACCGGCGACCTCGAGCACGTCGCCGCCGGCGCGCGCGGCCATCCACCGGACGGCGTCCGCGGGGATGTTGCGGTCGGCGCCGGCGAGGACGAACCACGACGGGACCCGCCGCCAGGCGGGGTCGGCCGTCGGGAGCCCCTCGGTGAGCGCGGCCTCCAGCACCGGGCGCTGGGTCACCGCCATGCGCGCCGCGGTGTCGGGGTCGACGTCGGCGGCGAACTGGGCCCGGAACAGGTCCTGGCGGATCGCGAGCTCGGTCCCGGCCTCGACGGGGTACATGGTGAGCGTGTCGCCGAGCGTGCTGCCCGGGAACCGGCCCGACAGCTCGAGCGCGCTCTCGCCCGTGTCGGGCGCGAAGGCGGCGACGTACACCAGCCCCACGACCTGCGGAGCGTCGGCGGCGGCCTCCGTGATGACGCTGCCGCCGTACGAGTGGCCGACGAGGACGACCGGCCCGTCGACGGCGTCGACGACCTCGCGGACGTAGCGCGCGTCGCCCGAGAGCGATCGCAGGGGGTTGGCCACGGCGACGGCCGGCACGTCGCGACGGCGCAGCCGGTCGACGACGCCGTTCCAGCTCGACGAGCCGGCGAACGCGCCGTGGACGAGGACGACGGTGGGGACGGACATGGTGCTCTCCTTCGGTCGAGGGTGACGCGGCGCCGGTCGGGTGACCGGGCGTCCCGGGCGGGCGTGGCGACGGAGCGTCAGCCGACGCTGTGCGCGAGCGCGTCGAGCGCCGCGACGTAGACCTCCGAGAAGGTCGGGAAGGGCTGGATGGTGTCGCGCAGGACCTCGAGCGGGACCTGCGCCCGGACCGCGAGCGTGGCCTGCTGGATCCACTCGCCGGCCTCGGGCCCCACGGCGTGGGCACCCGTGAGGCGGGTGCCGTCGCTCAGGAGCGTCAGGTACCCGTCGGCGTCGGGGGCGCGGGTGTACGTGGCGAGCCGGGCGCCGTCCCGCAGACGCGCCGTGCCGCTGTACCGGTCCTGCGCGGCCCCCACCGCCGCCGCCTGCGGGTCGGTGAAGACGACGCGGGGGACCGCGCCGTAGGAGGCCCTGCGGTGGCCGCCGAGGATGTTCGCGGCGGCCACGTCGGCCTGGTACTTGCCGACGTGCGTGAACGCCCAGAGCCCCGTGACGTCGCCGATCGCCCAGAGCCCGTCGCGGACGCGCATCCGCGCGTCGACCGCGAGCCCTCGTGGGTCGGGCGCGACGCCGACCGCCTCGAGCCCGAGGCCCTGGACCCGGGGACGGCGGCCCGTCGCCGCGAGGACGCGGTCGCCCCTCAGCTCCCGGCCGTCAGCGAGCGACAGCACGAGCTCCCGCCCGTCGCGCCGCGCGGAGACGGTCGTCGCCGCCAGGACGAGCTCGATCCCGTCGCGGCGCAGGCTCGCACCGACGACGTCGCCCACCACGGCGGGCTCGCGGGGCAGGACGCGGTCCGCGTCGCTCACGAGGACGACCTCCGCGCCCAGACGCCGCACCGCCTGCGCCATCTCGACGCCCACCGGTCCCGCGCCGAGCACCACGAGGCGCCCCGGTACCTCCCGGAGCGCCGTGACCTCACGGGTCGTCCACACCCCGTCGACCTCGCGCAGGAACGGCGGCAGATAGGGCTCCGACCCGGTCGCGACCACCACGTGCTCCGCGGTGACCACCACCCCGTCGACCTCCACCGTGCCCGGCGCCGTGATCCGGCCGTCGCCCCGCAGGAGCTCGATGCCCGCCTCGGCCAGCCACTTCTCCTGGCCGACGTCGGAGTAGCCCGAGACCACCGCGTCCCGCCAGGCCAGCGCCTCGGCGACATCGACCCGCGCCTTGACGGCCGCCGCCGTGGCGGCGCGCGCCGCCTCGCCGGGTCGCAGCAGCGTCTTGGACGGGATGCAGGCCCAGTACGAGCACTCCCCGCCGACGAGCTCGCGCTCGACCACCGCCACGCGCGCACCACCGGCGGCGGCCGCGGCGGCGCAGTGCTCGCCCGCGGGGCCACCACCGAGGACGACGACGTCGAACGCCGCCCCGTCCCCTCGGCGCCCGGTCATCGGGGGAGCTCCTCGCCGCTGCGCTCGCGGACCATGTACGCCGCGTACCAGACCGGCCAGTCGGCGTCGGGCGCGCCGAGCCGGCGCTCGTGCTCGCCGTGCGCCGCCGCCGCGCGGCGCAGCGCCGCCTCGAGGTCCTCCGGGGACTCGTACGTCGTGACCACTGTTCCTCCTCGTGCTCGACTCGTGCTCGCGGGCTCGGCGCCGGTCAGCGGCCGGGCCGCCGCTCGCGGACCTCCTGGAGGTACCAGCGGTTGCCGTCCGGGTCCTGGAAGGCCGCCCACGACGCATAGCTGCGACGCTCCGGGTCCGGGCCCGCGACGCGGCCCTCCCCGTCGGCACGGTGGAACGCGCCGACGGCGTCGTGGAACACCTCGGTCACGTCCACGCCCCGCTCGGCGAGGTCGGCGCGGGCGCGCTCGACGTCGCGGACCGCGATGACGAGGCCGTCGGTGCCGCCGGCCGCGGCGGCCGAGATCTCGCGCCCGAAGATCACGGAGGTCGGCGAGCCGGGGGGCGTCACCTGGACCACGCTCAGGCCGTCGGGAAGGGTGAAGTCGGCGTCGAGCCGCCAGCCGAGCGTCCCGGCGTAGAACTCCTTGGCCGCGTCGACGTCGGCCACGGGGACGACGACGACCTCGATCCGGAGCTCGCCGTCCAGCGGCGGGGGCGTCTGCCCGGTGGTCGCTGCCTGCTGCGGGGTGGTCGTGCTCATGATGGTCCTCCTCTGTGGGACGGGTACGGGTCCACCGTCGCCGCCGCGAGGGCCTCGTCGCGCCCGTGGGTGTCACGGGTGCTGCCCCCGGGGACCCGGGTCGTCCCCGGGACCACCGCCGGCCCGGGGGCGGCCCGTGGCCCTGCCCGGGACCCTCCCTGGTTCGGCGCCGTGCACGCCGGGCCCAGCGTGGTGGTGTCCCCCCGGACCGCGGTGCGGGCGGGCACGACGTCCCCCACCCGGAGGTGCCCCATGTCCACGGACGACCTGCGCGCGCTCGCGCGCACCGCCCCCCTGCCGTCGCGCACGGAGGCGCCCGGAGCGGTGCTCGTCGCCCTCGACGGCGACCCCGCCGGGCGGCCCGCGCTCGAGTGGGCCGCGGCCGAGTCCGCCGTCCGGGGGAGCGCGCTGCACGTCCGGCGGTCGGTGCCGTCACCGCTGCTCGCGGTCAGCCCCTGGGCATGGGCGCACCACAGCCCGTGGTTGTGGACCTACCAGCCGGACGTCGCCGAGGCGGCGCTCGCGGCGGGCCAGGACGAGCTGACCGCGGCCGTCGAGGCCGCGCAGGAGGTCGCGCCCGCGCTCGATGTCTCCACCGACCTGGTGGCCGGGGCCGCTCTCGCGACCGGGCTCCGGCGCGCGGGCGGTGCCGCCCTGGTCGTCGTCGGCCGCCGGCGGGGGGTGCGGAGGCTGCCGGCGACGGTGCGCTCGGCGCTCCGAGGGCGGCGCGGGACGCGCGGGCTCCCCGTCGTGGTCGTCGACCTGGCCGGCTACGGCGTGGAGGGCCCGTCCGCCGGACGTGTCGTCGTGGCGGTCGACGCACGTGACGACCCGGCGCCCGTCCTCGGAGCGGCCTTCCGCGCCGCCACCCGGCGTGGCGTCGGGCTCACGCTCCTCCACGCGTGGGGCCGCGGGATCGTCCCCGACGTCGTGGACGAGGTGCTCGGCCCGTACCGGGACGTGTTCCCCGAGGTCGGCGTGCGCGCGCGACCGGTGACGTCGCTCGTGCGCGCCCTCGCCGAGGAGTCGCGGGGCGCCGCGCTCGTCGTCGTCGCGGCCTCCGGGCGGCCGACGGACGTCGTCGGGCAGGTCGTGAGCCGCCGGGTGGTGCGGGCGGTCGCGGGCCCGGTCGTCCTCGTCCCCGCGGAGGGCGCCCGGCTCCGACGGACGCGAGCGCCTCGGCCACGGTGACGGTGCCGCGCGCCGCACGCACCGCGGGGTTCACGGACGGGCGCGCGCCCCGACGCCCTCGCCGTGCTGGACGGCCAGCGCCGCCGCGCCGACGAGGACGGCGGCCAGGACGAGCGTCGCGAGCGCGGGAGCGGTGAGGGCGACGACGCCGAGGACGACCACCCCGGCCACGGCGACGACCGGTGCCCGGTCCCACCGGCCCACCATGACCCGGGAGAACAGACCGAGCCCGCCGTAGTAACAGGCCAGCCCACCGGCCAGGGCCAGGACGGCGACCGCGCGGGCGGGCGCACCGGGGGCGGCGAGCACGTCGTCGAGCAGCAGGCGGGTCCCGAGCGCGACGTAGACCACGCCGGCGACGAGGGGGAGGTGGCCGAGCGTGTAGCCGTCGCGCGCGAGCGCGGGCCGCCGGGCGGCGTCGGCACGCGTCAGCGCCTCGTGGGCGGAGGCCGACGGCCCGCGGAAGTACGTCCACCAGAGCCCGACCACGACGGCGAACGCGAGGGACGCGACGCCGAGCGATGGGACGCCGGGGCCGCCACCCGCCGTCGGGACCCCCGCGCCGGCCGAGAGCACGGTCTCGCCCAGGGCGATGATGAGCACCAGGCCGTGCCGCTCCACGAAGTGGGCGGGGCTCGCGACCCGCCACCCGTTGTAGCGCGAGCCGAGCCAGCCGACCCCGAAGTCCAGCGCGAACGCGAGCGCCCAGCAGAGGCCCTGCGCGGTCCCGCCGAGCACCGCCCCGACGACCAGCAGCACGCACGACGCGCTCTGCGGGGCGAGGTCGATCAGTACCTGGGTGCGGAGCCGGCCGTCGCCCCGCGCGCTCCACAGGAACGCCGAGACGTAGGCCGCCCGGACCACGGTGATGGCGAGCGCGAGGACGAGCGCGGGGCCCCACGGGCCGCGGTGCGCGTCCCACGCCGACGGGATGACGAGCGCGGCCACGAACAGCGCCGTCATCGCGGTGAGCACCGCCCCGACCACGGCGCCCCGGTCGAGGCGCACCCGGTTGCCCAGCCAGATGAACGCGCTCCACGCCCACCAGAGCAGGAGCAGGAGCAGGAGGCCCCGACCCAGCGACACCGGCCCCGGGCCTTCCTCCATGAGGGCGATCACCCGCATGAGGGCGAAGACGAAGACGAGGTCGAAGAAGATCTCGAACATCGTCACGCGATCGCCCTCGCGCCGGAACGCGCGCGCGGGCCCGCGCGCCCCGCTGCCCCCGCGCGGGGCGGGCTCACGGGGCGGGCGGACCCGGACGGCCGGCTTGGCGCTCACAGCACGGCCGGTCCGCTGTCCGGGAAGTCGGTCGACGCCGCGAGCTCACGACCCGTGTCGAACTCGGCGTGGAACCGCGCGAGCCGGTCGCCGATGCGCCGGTAGGCGTCGCTGCCGAGGACGAGCCAGCGTCGCGGGTCGGCGGCACGCACGTTGCGGGCGATCGCCGCCGCGGCGCGCTGCGGGTCGCCGGGGAACTGCTCGGGCCGGACGGCCGAGACCGCCCGCACGAACGCCCCGGCCGTCGCGTCGTAGTCCGGGATCGGGCGGCCGGACACGTGCGTCCGGCTCTCGATGCCCGTGCGGAAGGACCCGGGCTCGACGAGGAAGGCCCGCAGGCCGATCGGCTCGATCTCCTGCCAGAGCGACTCCGTGAGTCCCTCGAGCGCGAACTTCGTCGCCGAGTAGTAGCCGTTCGCGGGGAGGGCGGAGATGCCATCCATCGAGGAGACGTTGACGACCGTCCCGCGTCCGCGGGCCCGCATGCCGGGCAGCACCAGGCGGATCAGCTCGACCGGTGCGAAGACGTTCACCTCGAACTGCGCCCGGACGTCGGCCTCCTCCTGCTCCTCGATCGCACCGAGGAAGTCGACGGCCGCGTTGTTCACGAGCACGTCGATCCCGCCGGCCCACGCCTCGGCCGCGGCAACGGCCGCGGCGCGCTGTTCCGGGTCGACGACGTCGAGCTCGACCGTCAGGGCGGTCTCCGGGTACCGGGCGCGCACGCCCGAGAGGTCGTGCGAGCGCCGCGCCGCGAGCATCACGCGGTCACCGGTCTCGAGCGCGTGCTCCGCGAGCGCCGCGCCGAGCCCCGTGGCGGCGCCGGTGACGAACCAGGTCAGCTTCTCGTCCATGCTCGGCTCCTCAGGCGGTCTCGGCGAGGCTCGCCGCGTAGTCGGTCGACCGGCTGACGTCGGCCCAGTCCCGCGCCTCGTCCGTACGACGCCGTTCGCCGTCCAGCACGCGTGCGACGGCGTCGCTCCCCAGGGGCAGCCGGAGCGGCAGGTCGGCACCCTCGCGGGCGAGGTCGCCGTGCGCCATGTCGACGAGCACGCGCGCGCCGCGGACCGGGTCGCCCGGTTGGCGCCCGTCGCCCTCCCGGCGCAGCGCGTGCAACGCGCCGACCGTCTCCTCGTAGTCGGCCCCGACCGGGTGCATCGTCATCGAGCCGCCCTGCCAGTCCGTGCGGAACGCACCCGGTTCGACGATCACGACCCGGACCCCCAGCGGCGCGACCTCGGCGGCGAGCACCTCGGAGAAGCCCTCGACCGCGAACTTCGCCGCCTGGTAGGCGCCGAGCCCGGGCGTGCCGCCGATCCGGCCGCCCACGGACGAGAACTGCAGGAACAGCCCGGAGCGCTGGGCCCGGAGCACGGGGAGCGCAGCCCGCGTGACGTTGACGACGCCGAAGAAGTTGGTCTCGACCTGGTCCCGGAAGTCGTCCTCCGGCATCTCCTCGATCGACCCGCTGTTCGCGTAGCCGGCGTTGTCGACCACCACGTCGAGCCGTCCGAACCGGTCGACCGTCTGCCGCACGACGTCGCGCGCCGCCTCGGCGTCGGTGACGTCGAGGTCGGCGGCGAGGAGCTGCTCCGGGCCGTACCGCTCGACGAGGTCGTCGAGCGCCGACGCGCGGCGCCCGGTCGCGACGACCAGGTCGCCACGGTCCAGGGCCGCCTCGGCGATCCGTCTCCCGAAGCCCCGCGAGCTCCCGGTCACCAGCCACACCAGGGTGCCGTCCGTACGCGTCATGATCCTGCCCCTCTCCCGCGTCGGACCGGTTCCGACGCTCCTGTCGATCGTGTCTCCGGGCCGACGTCCGTCGCGCCCGTGCGCATGCCTGGGGTCGGACCCGGGGGTGCACCGGTGACACACCCGGGCGCGTCCGCCGAGCCGCCCCTGCGAGGCTGGCCAGGTGCCGCCCGGCGGCGCACCAGCCCGTCCCCCCGAGAGAAGGAAGTGCCATGACGACCGTCCGATTCGACCTGAGGTCCACGCTCGAAGCACCGCAGCTCATGGCGGTGCTCACCGACTTCGGTCCGGCCCGCGCCGAGCTCTGGCCGACGATCGACGCCGACCACCTCGAGCTCCACGCGCGCGGCGACCACTGGGCCGAGGTGACCGAGGGGACCGCCTCCGCGTGGGAGCGCGCCCGCTACGAGTGGGACGACGACGCGTACCGGGTCACCGTCTCCACCCTCGACTCGAAGGTGTTCGGGCCCGGGGGTGGCTGGGTGTTCCAGCTCACCCCCGAGGCCGACGCGACGCGCGTCGACGTCGAGCTCACGCGGGAACCCGCCGCGCTCAAGGCACGGTTGCTTGCCCTGCTCCTGCCCCTGGTCGCCCCGCGGTCGCTGCGGAAGGCCTTCAGCGGGCCCCTCCAGGCGGTGCCCTCCGGCGCCGCCCGGGCGCCGCGGGACTGAGGGGCGCCCGGCGGGAGAGCACTGCGTACGATCGGGGCAAGCCATCCCGGAAGGACGCACCCCGATGAGCACAGCGTTCCCCGCAGCGGCAGGTCTGGTCGGTCGTGAGTCGGAGTGCGCCGAGCTCGACGCCCTGCTCGCGGACGTCCGCGCGGGCCACGGCCGGACCCTGGCGGTCCGCGGCGAGGCGGGGTCGGGGAAGACGTCCCTGCTGGCGTACGCCGAGGCGGGGGCCGCCGGCTGCACGGTGGTCCGTGTCACCGGCGTCGAGTCGGAGATGGAGCTGGCGTACGCCGGCCTCCACCAGCTCTGCGCGCCGCTGCTGCACCTCCTCACCAGACTGCCCTCACCGCAGCAGCAGGCCCTCGGCTCGGCGTTCGGGCTCACGGCGGGCCCTCCGCCCGACCGGTTCCTGACCGGCCTCGCGACGCTCGGCCTGCTCTCGGAGGCGGCGAGGGAGCGACCGCTGGTCTGCCTCGTCGACGACGTGCACTGGCTCGACGACGCGTCGGGCCAGGTGCTGGCCTTCGTCGTACGGCGGATCGACGCGGAGCCCGTCGGCGTCGTCACCGCGAGCCGCACCTCGCCGGGCGACGCGGGGGAGCATCGCCTGCCCGAGCTCCGGCTCGGCCGGCTGCACGACCGGGACGCCCGGGTCCTGCTCCGCTCCGTCGTCCCGGGCCGCCTCGACGAGGACGTCGTGCGGCGGCTGCTCGCCGAGGCCGACGGCAACCCGCTGGCGCTGCTGGAGCTGCCGCGCGAGCTCTCCCCGGACCGGCTCGCGGGCGGGTACCACGTCCCGGACGTCCGCTCCCTGCGCGGGCGGATCGAGCAGAGCTACGCGCGCCGGGTCGCCGCGCTGCCCGGACGCACGCGCCGGCTCCTGCTGGTCGCCGCGGCCGAGCCACGGCAGGACCCTGCCTTGATCTGGCGGGCCGCGACGGTCCTGGGGCTCTCCGTCGCCGACGCCGCTCCCGCCGTGGCGGCAGAGCTCGTCGACTTCACCGGCGAGGTGCGGTTCCGGCATCCCCTGGTGCGCTCGGCCGTGTACGCCTCGGCGGCCGCGCCTGACCGTCGCCTCGTGCACCGCGTGCTGGCCGAGGCGACGGACGCCACGGCGGACTCCGACCGGCGCGCCTGGCACCTCGCGCACGCCGCCGACGGGCTGGACGACGAGGTGGCCGAGGAGCTCGAACGGTCCGCGGGGCGGGCACAGGCCCGCGGCGGCCTCGCCGCGGCCGCGGCGTTCTGGGAACGGGCCGCCGAGCTGACCGCCGATCCGCGAGCGCGCGTCGAACGTGCCCTGGCCGCCGCGCAGGCCAAGTTCCACGCCGGGGCCCCCGAGACGGCGCTCCGGCTCCTCTCCGTCGCCGAGACCGGGGCGCTCGACGAGCGGGCCGTGGCCCGGGCGCAGCTCCTCCGCGCGCAGATCGCGACGGCGACGGGCAACGGTGCCGAGGCGTCCCTCCTCGACGCCGCACGACGGCTGGAACCCGTGGACGCCGAGCTCGCGCGCGAGACCTACCGCGACGCGTTCTACGCCGCGGGCACAGCCGGGCGCCTCGCCCGCGGCGACGGGATGCTCCAGGTCGCGCGGGCGGTGCGGGAGTCCGGCGTGCTCCGCGCGCGACCCTCCGCGCCCACGGACCTCCTCCTCTCCGGGCTCGCCGCCCTGCTCGTCGACGGCCCTGCGCACGGTGCACCGTTGCTCCGCGACGGGCTCCTGGGGGTGCTGTCCGACCCGGACCCGTCGGAGGCGGCGATGCACTGGCACCCGCTCGCGGCGCGCGTGGCCCACGACGTGTGGGACGACCGGGCGTGGGAGGCCGTCACCGAACGGACGATCGAGGTCGCGCGGGACCAGGGGCGGCTCCGGATGCTCCGCGCCGCGCTCATGTCGGGGTTGGCGCTGCAGCTCTTCGCGGGCCGGCTGCCCCGCGCCGAGGCCATGTCCGACGAGTGCGCGGTCCTGGTCCACGCGACCGGCGACATCATGCCCCCGTACGGTCCGCTCGTCCTGGCAGCGTGGCGCGGTCAGGAGCGGCCGCTCGCCGAGCTGGTGGCGGACCTGGAACGCGAGGCGGCCCGGCGGCACGAGGGACAGTGGATCTCCGCGTGCGCCTGGGCGAGCGCCGTCCTCCAGAACGGTCACGGCCGCTACGAGGAGGCGCTCGTCGCCGCCGAGCGCGCCGTGGCCCATCCCGAGGAGCTCGGCATCGCCACGTGGGCGATGGTGGAGCTCGTCGAGGCGGCCGCCCGGAGCGGCGCTCCGGGGCGTGCCGACGCCGCGATGGCACGCGTCGCCGCGATCGCCGACGCGTCCGGCACCGACTGGGCGCTCGGGACGGCGGCGCGCAGCCGCGGCCTGCTCACGCACGGTGACGACGCCGAGGCGCACTTCCGGGCGGCTCTGGAGCACCTGTCCCGGACGCCCATGGAGTGGTTCACGGCCCGCACGCGCCTCGTGTACGGCGAGTGGCTGCGGCGCGAGGGCCGTCGCGTCGACGCGCGCGCCCAGCTCGGCCCGGCCCACGAGCTGCTCGACTCGATGGGCGCGCACGCGTTCGCGGAGCGCGCCCGCCGCGAGCTCGCGGCGACCGGCGCGACGGCCCGTCGACGCTCCGTCGAGGCGCCGGTGGGCCTGACGGAGCAGGAGGCCCAGATCGCCCGCCTGGCCGCCGACGGGCTCTCCAACCCCCAGATCGCCGGCCGGCTGTTCCTCAGCCCCCGCACGGTCGAGTGGCACCTGCGGAAGGTCTACACCAAGCTCGGCATCGCGACGCGCGCCGAGATCGGCCCCGTGCTCCCGCGGCAGACGCGCGAGACCACGGGGCCGTGAGCCCGGACGTTCAGAGCTTCCCGAGCACGGCGACAGCCGCCCAGACACCGCACCGGTGCGTGAGCGCGAAGTCCTTCTCGACCTGCGTCGCCGGGGTCTCGAGCGAGAGCACCCGCGGCGTCAGCGGCCGGAACCTCGCCCACGGCGTCTCCGCCGTCGACGGGTCACCGGACGCGGCGAACTGCACCCAGGAGGCCCGCATCGTCGACGCGAGCTGCTCCTGCTCCGGCGACAGCGACCCGGGCAGGGGCGCCGCGGGAAGGTCGAACAGGTACTGCAGCTCCGACTGGTGCGTGGCCGCGAGCGGCTTGCCGAGCGCGTCCGGGACGAACCGCTCGGGAGCGTCCGCGTCGTTGAACTCGTAGGCGAACGTCGGGACGTACCGCGACGCCGCGACGTCGAGCGCGTAGGCGGGGCAGGAGAAGTTCGCGTCCGAGTTCAGCGTGGAGAACGCGTGGGCCGGCGAGGCGTACCGCGACAGCGGGTACGCGGCGGCGACGAGACTCGCCTTCGACCGGCTGATGCCGAAGTTGGTCGCGATCGTCGACACGTAGTTCGACGCGTCGACCGGGCCCGCGAGCGGGACGGTCGCACCCTGCGTGACGCTGAGCCCCAGGGTCGTGAAGATCCGCTCCTCCTGGGTGTTCGACCCGTTGACGATCGGCACGCGGTGGAAGCGACCGCTCGCGACGGCCGTACCGACCGACTCGCGCAGGACAGCCCCGTCGACGTATCCCGGGGTGATGGAGACCGGGGCGTTGGCGACCAGCACGTCGACAGGAACCTGTCGCAGGCAGTCCGCCGACTGGTCGGCGCACCCGACGGCGACGGCGCTGGCGCGACCCGCCTCCTCCGCCTCCGCGAGCGTCTGCTGCTCGAGCGCGAAGGCCCCGCTCTGGATCACCGCGCGGTGGAAGAGCCCCTTCGCCCCCGGCGACGCGAGCTGCGCGAGCACCGAGAGCCCCCCGGCGGACTGGCCGGCGATCGTCACGTTCCCCGGGTCGCCGCCGAACTGCGCGACGTTCTCCCGGACCCACCGGAGCGCCGCCTGCTGGTCCTGGTACCCGAAGTTCCCGGTCGGACCGCCGGGCGTGCCGGCGAGCGCCGGGTGGGCGAGGAAGCCGAGCAGCCCGAGCCGGTAGTCGACCGTCACGACGACGGCGCCCTCGCCCGCGAGCTTCGACGCGTCGTAGTCGCCGCCCTCGCCGATCGAGAGCCCGCCACCGTGGAACCAGACGATCACGGGCAGAGCACCCGATGCCCCGGCGTCGCGATGCGGCACCGTGACGTTGAGGTACAGGCAGTCCTCGCTCTGGCCGTACGGGCTCGGCGGAGCCTGCGGGCAGACCGGGGGAAAGGTCGTCGCGTCACGGGTCGTGGACCAGCGCGCGGGAGCCTGCGGCGGCGTCCAGCGGAGCTCGCCGACGGGCGGCGCCGCGTACGGGAGGCCGCGGAACTCGACTCCCGTGGAGGTCACGACGCCGCGAACGGCTCCGTCGGCGGTCTGCACGACCGGAGGCGGTGCTGCCGTGCCGACGCGGCTCGACGCCGTCGGTCCGGTCGTGGCGGCGTGCGCGGTGGGGACGATCGACGCCCAGCAGGCGACGAGGACGACGATCGCGGCGACGATCGCGAGGGCCGGACGGACGACGTGCGCCCGGCTGCGCGGAGCTCGGTGTGCGGGGTGAGTGTTCATGACCCCACGCTGTCGGCTCGCCCACCGCGAAAGCGCCCGTGCCGCACCCTGGTGGCCGCCCCGGGGGTCCACGGGCGCGCACCTGCTCGTCGCTCGTCGGCGGCGCCGCACGGCCCTCTCGACCGCCGCGGGCTACGTCGAGCGGTCCGACGAGCCGATCGGGGTGCTCGACGACGCGGAGGTCGTGTCGGGCGCACCCGCGTCCTGACGACCTGCCCCGTCCCACCAGTCGAGGACGACGGTCGCGTGGTAGGTGAGCCAGCGCGACGGCTCGCCCGCGGGCGCGTCGACCTCGAACCACACCCGGCCCGGGTGGCGCCGGCCCTGGAGCCAGGTGCCGTCCGGGCGCCGGGCGCGGCGGACGTGCTCGACGGCGTCCGCCGCGCGCGGGTCGGGTGGCGTCCCGTCGAGCAGCGACGCCTCGCGGAGGTAGACCAGCGCGTTGAGCACGCTGTAGTACCAGCGGAACGGGTACGCGAGGCGGAACATCCAGTCGCCGACGGGCTCGCCCGTGCTCAGGCGGCGGAACAGGTTCCGGCGCAGCAGGTACTCCTCGCCGGACCGTCGCGCCGCGCGCAGCTCGTCGTCCCCGCCCGCGAGCTCCTGGTACGCGAGCAGACCCTTGAGCGCGTTGAGCGTCGAGTGGAAGGACGACACCGTGGCGCCCTCCACCCACTCGCAGTTCCACCCGCCGTCGGGCAGCCGTCCGGCGAGCACCGCGGCGAGCAGCTCCGACACGTCGACCCCGAGCCACGCACCCGCCGCGAGCGTGTACCCGTTGATGCACCAGTCGACCTCGCCGCCCCAGTAGGGCAGGTCGTCGTACTCCCAGCGGCTGTGCGCCGCGAGCAGCTCGGGCGTGCGGCGCGCGCGCAGCACGCCCGGGTCGAGACCCCACTCGCGCAGCGCGACGAGCGACCACGTCGTCGCGGTCCACGGCTGACCCTCCTCGGGCCTGCCCCCGGCGTCGTACGCGGCGTCGGTCGCAGCGTCGACCGCGCCCACGTCTGCGGGGAAGTACGCGCCGCCCGCCCACTGCCCGTCCGGGTCCTGCAGCGCGAGCAGGCGTGCGCCGAAGCCCTCGGTCGCGACGCGCGCCCGCGTCGCCTCCCACACCTCGGGAGGCGCGCGCACGACGTCCCGCTCGACCCGCCAGCGCAGCGCAGGGTCGGCCTCGAGGAGCCAGTCGACCAGCCCGCCGTCGGGCGGCCCTCCGGGAGCGGCATCGGCCATCCCGTCACGCTACGCCCGGGCCGCAGCCGGCGTCAGCCCGTCAGACAAACCCGAAGACGGGCGGGAAGACGATCGCGACGATCGCGGCCCACACCGCGTACACGGGCAGGAACCGGGTCTGCCAGGCCACGAGGTCGGCGAACGGGCGACGCCCGCGCAAGAACGCCGTCGCGAGCACCGCGGACCACACGAGGTGGACGAGGAGGAGCAGGTTGAGCCCCAGCGCCGCGGCCTTGTTCGGGCTCACGCCGAACTCCGCGATGCGCGTGAGCATCGCGGTGAGGGCGACGGCGTCGACCGCGAGCGCCGCGACGACGAGGACGACCTGGAGCCCGTCGAAGAACGACCGGGGCGCGAGCGGGTCGCGCGCCGAGACGGAGTACAGGAGCAGGCACAGGACCAGCACGAGGATCGCGTCCATGAGGATGAGCAGCTCGCGGTCGACGGCGGCGAGGTTCCCCGCGGTCGCGAGGACGACGAACACGGCGAGGAGCATGACGAGCGTCAGGGGCGTGAAGACGCGCGTGAGCACGGGCGCGATGTTCTCGACGACGTTCTGCTTGGCCTCGACGAGCCACGCGGCGACGATCAGCGCGGCCGGGACGCACAGCGGCAGGATCCAGTCCTCGAGGTAGGGCTCGAGGTCGACGTCGGCGAGGGAGAAGACGCCCGCGGTGAGGCCGAGCAGGACCCCGCCGCCGAGCGCGAGGAGCGTGTAGTACACGGCGAGCTCGCCGGTGAAGCGCGCGAAGTCCATGCGGCGCGCGTCCGAGCGCCAGCGCCCGCCGACGTACGCGAGCCCGACGACCGCCCACAGCGTCACAGGGGCGGCGAGCGCCGCGAGGACGAGGGTGGAGCCCGTGGGCTCGAACGGGTACACGTTGAGGACGACGCCCAGCACCACGAACGGCACGGCCAGCGCCCCGACGACGCGCGCCGTGACCTGGCGCTTCCACGCGAGGTAGGCGGTGAGGAACGGCAGCACGAGGAGCCCGACGTTGAGGCCGACGGTCTCCGGGTCGAGGACGGCGGTCGCGACCTTGACCGTGATCCCCGTGGCCACGGCGAGCGCGAGGACGACCGCGAGCTCGCGCCACGACCGCGTTCGGCCCGGCTGCTCGCCGACGAGGACGAGCTGCTTCCACAGCCGCTCGGAGTGCTCCTGCGCGAACTCGCGCGACAGGTCGTCGAGCGTGCCCATGCGCTTCACCGCGACGAGGAACGCCTCGTCGTCGTCGAGCCCGGTCGCGCGCAGGTCCTCGACCCGCTCGCGCAGGTGGTCCTCCATCTCGTCGACGTCCGCCGCGGAGATGGCCTCGCGGCCGCGCACGTACCCGCGCCACTGGTCGATCTGGGCCTCGAGCGCGGCGTGCGGGCCGGGGCTCGCGCCGTCCGTCGGCGCGGTCGCGGCGCCCATCAGGCCCACCCCTCCGCGACGCGCGGCGGGCTCTGGAGCCCGTCCTGCGCCGTGCGCCAGACCTGGTGGAGCGCGTGCGCGACGACGTCCCACTGCGCCTGCCGCTCGACGAGCGCCTCGTGCCCCGCCGGGGTGATCGCGTAGTGCTTGCGGCGCCGCCCGACGTCGGACGTGCCCCACGACGCCTCGACGAGCCCGAGCCGCTCCAGCCGGTGCAGCAGCGGGTACAGCATGCCGTCGGTCCACTGCATGCGGCCGCCCGAGAGCTCGTCGACGCGCTTGAGGATCGCGTAGCCGTACGACTCGCCGTCGGCGAGGATCCCGAGCACGAGCGGGGTGGCCGACGCGGCCACGAGGTCCTTGTCGATACGCATGGCACTCCTATGCCTAGTTCTTCTAGGGATATTGACCCTAGCAGATCTAGGGTTGGATGCGGTCGGCGGCGACGGACGGGGAGGCGATGGCGCGACGACGGGCCTGGAAGCGGGACTGGGGGACCACGGTCGCCCTCGCGCTGGTCGCGGTGTTCCCGGTCGCCGTCCAGGGAACCGTGCGGTCCTGGCGGATGCACGACCGTGGGGAGCTCTCCGTGACCGGACTCCTGTGGATGGGCGTCGGGGTCGTCGTCGTGGTTGCCGTCGTGGGTGTCGTCGTCCGCTCGCGGGTCCGACGAGAGCTCGACCGGGCTGTCGCCGCCAACCCCGGCGCGACCGTGGCCCTCGTCCGACCGGTCCGTCGCTCCACGGCCCTGCTCGACCAGATCCCGCTGAAGCAACGCAAGCGGCAGATGCCGTGCCTGCTCGTCGTCCGACGCGACGAGGTGGACCTCTGGAGCACCGTGGACCCGCCGACCTTCCTCCTCCGGGTGGAGCGCGAGGGCCTCTCCGTCGAGCTCGTGGCCCTCGACCTCTTCGAGGTGGAGGAGCTGCTGACGCTCCGGCTCACGCGAGGTGACACCTGCCTCGAGGTCGCCGTGCAGGGACTCGTCGGCTCGCGCTCGTGGGGCCACCGCGGTGCTCTCGAAGGGCTCGACGAGGTGCTCCGCGCCCTCGGTTACGCGATCCGGCCCACGGCCGACGCGAAGCGGGGTCGGCCGGGCCGCGTCGCGGAGCAGCCTCAGGGCTAGCGTGGTCCCACGGACGCGCGCCGCCCGGCCGGCCCGCGGAACGACGGGGGAGGGCTCATGCCTCGCACGTACCTCTTCGCCCTGACCGACGGCGGCGGGACGGTCCCGCCCGAGGTGGGGGCGGTGCGTCGGCTCGTGGAGCGCGGGCACCGCGTGCGCGTGCTCGCCGAGGACTCGATGGCGCCCGAGGTGCGCGCGACGGGCGCGACGCTCGTCCCGTGGCGCACGGCGCCCAACCGCCCCGACCGCGACCCGGCGCACGACCCCCTGAAGGACTGGGAGGCGTCGAGCCTGCTCACGCAGGCGCGCGACATCGGCGACCACGTGATCGCCGGGCCCGCGCCGGACTACGCGCGCGACGTCCTCGCGGCCGTCGACGACGAGCGCCCCGATCTCGTCGTGACGTCCGTCTTCGCGTTCGGCGCGATGATCGCGGCGCAGTCCCGGGGCGTCCCGTTCGACGTCCTCGTCCCCAACGTCTACGCGCTGCCCACGCCGGGCCGCACGCCGTTCGGTGCGGGGCTCACGCCCGCGCGCGGGCCGCTCGGCCGGCTGCGCGACCGCATGATCACCGGCCTCTCGACGCGCGTGTTCGACCGGTACACGCGCGACCGGCTCAACGCCCTGCGCGCCGACCTGGGCCTCGACCCGCTCGCGCGCTCGTGGGAGCAGATGAGCGCCGCGCGCCGCCAGCTCGTCATGACGAGCCCTGCGTTCGACCTCCCCGGCCCGCTCCCGGCGAACGCTCGGTACGTGGGGCCCGTGCTCGACGACCCGGCGTGGGCGGACGACGCCTCCTGGACCGCGCCGCCGGGCGACGACCCGCTCGTCCTCGTCGCGCTGTCGTCCACGTTCCAGGACCAGGCCGCGCTGCTGCGGCGGATCGTCGCGGCGCTCGCGACGCTGCCCGTGCGCGGCGTCGTCACGACCGGGCAAGGGCTCGCGCCGGACGCGGTGCCGGGCACGGCGAACGTCGCCGTGGTCGCGTCCGCTCCCCACCACGAGGTGCTGCGCGACGCCGCGCTCGTCGTCACGCACGGCGGCCACGGCACGCTCCTCAAGGCGTTCGCGGCGGGCTGCCCCGTCGTCGTCCTGCCGCACGGGCGCGACCAGGGCGACAACGCCGTGCGCGTCACGCTGCGCGGCGCGGGCGTCGCGCTCTCGCGGAAGGCGTCCGCCGAGCGGGTCGCGCGCGCCGTCCGGCAGGTTCTCGACGATCCCGCGTACACGCGGCGGGCCACCGCGCTCGGCGACGCGGTCCGGCGCGACGCCGAGCACAGCACGCTCGTCGCCGAGCTCGAGGACCTCGGCCCCCGGGGGTCCGCACCGCCGCTACGGTGACCCGATGGACGCCGAGACCCACGCCCGTCGACTGCGCGACCACCTCGACGCCGCGACGCCGGACGCGGTCCGTCGCCTGAGCGCCCTCGTCGACGCGCTGCCCGACGCCGCCGAGGCGGTCGTGGTGACGGTGTTCCCCAACCAGGACGGCGAGGGCACGCTCGACGTCGTCGTCTCGCTCGACGGTCCCGACGCGTTCGTCCTCGACCGCGCGGTCGAGCCGTTCCGCACGCTCTTCGAGGTCGTGCACGGCGAGGGCGGCCCCGTCCCGGCCGTGCCGCTCGTCGCTCCCGGGCGCGCGGCCTACGACGCGCGCGACCTCGTCGTCGACACGGCCGCCGCGTGGGTCGTCGAGGTGTGGGACGCCGCGGCGCGGGGACGCTCGCGCCTCCCCGGCCGGGTCGAGGGGCACGACGGGTACGGCACCCGCGTCCCGCTCGCCCTCGAGCCCTGACCCGGCGGCCTGCCTGTCAGCCCCCGGCGGGACGCGGTCGCAGGACGGACCGAAGCGTCGCGTCAGTACCCGGCCCGACCCGGGTCGGGCGGGCCGCCGTACCGGGCGGCGAGCGCCTCGGACCCTCGGGCCAGGAGCGCGACGTCGGCGCCGACGAGGAGGAACGACGCCCCGGCGGCGAGGTAGGCGTCGGCCACCGCGGGATCGAAGGCGTTGACGCCCACGGGCGTGCCCGCCGCACGGACGGCGTCGAACACGCGCAGGACCGCCGCCGTGACGTCCGGGTGCGTCTGCTGCCCGAGCAGACCCATCGAGGCGGCGAGGTCCGACGGCCCGACGAACACGCCGTCGACCCCGTCCACGGCGGCGATCTCGCCCGCCGCCTCGACCCCCTCGACGTTCTCGACCTGCACGAACAGCGCGACGTGCTCGTCGCCGTCGGCGAGGTACCCGTCGACCCGGTTCCAGCGGCCCGAGCGGGCGAGCGCCGAGCCGACGCCGCGACGGCCGCGGGGCGGGTACCGCACGGCCTCGACGGCGGCTCGCGCCTGGTTTGCCGACGAGACCATGGGCACGAGGACGTTCTGCGCCCCGAGGTCGAGGACCTGCTTGAGCACCACGGGGTCCCCGCTCGGGACGCGGACCACGGGGAGCGTCGGCGACGCGGCGACCGCCTGGAGCTGGGCGAGCACGGACTCGAGGCCGTTGGGCCCGTGCTCCATGTCCACCAGCAGCCAGTCCAGGCCGGCGCCCGCGCAGATCTCCGCGACCAACGGGCTGCCCGTGCACACCCACATCCCGGCGAGGGGGCGGTCGGCACCGGCCAGCGCGTGTCGCAGGGTCGGGCTCAGTCGAAGCGGCACGTGATCGTCCCCATCGGTCCGTAGTCGCACAGCACGCTGTCCCCGCGGGACACCCACATCGGCCGCGTGAACGACCCGGCGAGGACGATCTCTCCTGCCTCGAGCCGGGCTCCGTGCTGGTGGAGCTTGTTCGCGAGCCAGGCCACGCCGGTCGCAGGGTGGTTGAGGACGCCGGCGGCGACGCCCGTCTCCTCGATCGTCTCGTTGCGGTAGAGGAGCGCGGACACCCAGCGCAGGTCCACCCGGTCGGGTGCGGTCGGGTTCCCCCCGAGCACCATGCCCCCGTACGCGGCGTTGTCCGCGATCGTGTCGACGATCGTGCGTCCCTCGAGAGCGACCCGGGAGTCGAGGACCTCGAGCGCCGGGGTCACGTGCTCGGTCGCCCGTAGGACGTCGAAGAGGGTGCACCGAGGGCCTTCGAGCGGCGCGCCGAGGACGAACGCGAGCTCGACCTCGATGCGGACGTTGGAGAAATCGTCGAACGGGATGGTGGCGCCGTTCTCCCACACCGTGTCGTCGAACATGACGCCGTAGTCGGGCTCGGTGATGCCCGTCGCGGCCTGCATCGCCCGCGAGGTCAGCCCGATCTTGCGCCCCACGAGGCGCCGCCCCGCCGCGAGACGCGCGTCGCGCCAGACGCCCTGGATCGCGTACGAGTCCTCCACGGTCGCCTCGGGGTGGCGGGCGGTGATCCGCGGGACGACGCCGCGCGTGCGGCCTGCCTCGGCGAGCTCCGCGGCGAGCGCGGCGATGGTCGCAGCGGGAAGCATCAGTGCTCCTCCGTCTCGTGGTCCCTGTGCGGTCGGTGGCCGAGGAACGCCGCGAGGGTGCCCGCCCGGTGCCGCCGCACGGCCTGCTCGATCTCGGCGACGGGGGCCCGCGCCTCGACCAGCGCGAGGATCTCCGTGTGCTCGCGGACCGACTCGCGTGCCCGGCCGGGGACGAACGCGAAGATCGAGTCGCGCAGGCGCCCGAGCCGTGCCCACTCCGCCTCGACGATCGCGAGCATGCGCGGGTTGGGGCACGCCGCGTACAGGACGTGGTGGAACTCCTGGTTGAGCGCGGAGAACGAGCGCGGGTCGAACCGGTCCAGCCCGCCCGCCATGACGTCGTTGAGCGCCCGGGCGCGCCGCAGGTCGGACGCCGAGAGGTGGCGGCTCGCGAGCGCCGTCGCCGCGCTCTCCACGACCGCGATGGTCTCCATGGCGTGGCGGTACGCGGTGTCGTCGAGCATCGCGACGCGCGCCCCGACGTTGCGCTCGAACGTCACGAGCCCCTCCGCCTCGAGCCGGCGCACCGCCTCGCGGACCGGCACGACGCTCATGTCGAGCTCCGCGGCGACCGTCGCGAGCACGAGGCGGTACCCGGGGGTGTAGTCGTGCGCGAGGATGCGCTCCCGGATCCAGCGGTACGCGCGCTGGGCCTTGCTCACGCCCGCCGCCGCGGCGCCCGCCTCGGTACCGGCGGTGGCCGTCACCGCGCCGCGCGCCACGCCTCGAACCTCTCTCGCCAGACCGCGTCCGGGGGGAACAGGCCCTCGATCGGGTGCCCGGCCGCCACCTGCTCGGCGACCCACGCGTCCTCCTCCTCCTTCGCGAGCGCCGCGTCCGCGACCTGCTCGGCGAGGTGCGCGGGGATCACGACCACGCCGTCCGCGTCCCCGACGACGACGTCGCCCGGCAGCACGGTCGTCCCGCCGCACGCGACGGCCACGTCGGCATCCCAGGGCACGTGCCGACGGCCGAGGACCGCGGGATGGGCGCCCGCGCAGTAGACGGGGATGCCGACGGCGGTGACCGCCGCGACGTCCCGCACCGCGCCGTCTGTGACGACGCCCGCGGCGCCGCGCGTGCGTGCGCGGATCGCGAGGATGTCACCCAGGGTGCCCGCGTCGGACTCGCCGCGCGCCTCGATGACGAGCACCTCGCCGGGCGCGACGGCGTCGAAGGTGCGCTTCTGCACGTTGTAGCCGCCGCCGTGCCGCGCGAAGAGGTCCTGGCGGTACGGGACGTAGCGGAGCGTCCGCGCGGTGCCGACCATCTTGTCGCCCGGACGGAGGGCCCGGACGCCGTCGATGCTCACGTCGTCGAGGCCGAGCGCTCGGAGCTGCGCGGAGAGCGCGGCGACGGGTGCGCGCACGAGCTTGTCCCGCAGCGCGTCGGTGAGGGAGAGGTCGCCCTCCGTCGGGGTGGTGGTGTCGTGCGTCGTCATCGAGCTCCTTCGCTCGTCGTCGGGCGGTCCGTCGAACGGTTCGCCATCAAGGATCGTATACGATCTGCGACGGCGGGCCGGTCCGGTCAGTGCAGGGCGAGGTAGTCCTCCAGCGTTCCGGGCGTGGCCTGGAGCAGGGGCTCGTGCACCGGCTCGCCGGGGAACTCGCTGGCCTCGAAGAACCACCTCCGGGACGCCGGCATGCCCCACTGCTGGGCGCGGCGCGGGTTGCTCACGTCCCAGCGGATCGGCTCGCTCTCCAGGTCGATGAACTGGTAGTGCGTCGTGAAGAGCTCGACCCGGTGCTGGTCGGGGTCGCGGACGTAGAGGAAGAGCGCGTTGCTGATGCCGTGCCGTCCCGGTCCGCGGTCGATCTCCTCGCCGAACCCGCGGGAGCCCGTCACGTCGGCCGCGTGGATGAGCGCCGTCGCGTCCGGCACCGTGTACGCGAAGTGGTGCAGGCGTGGGCCACGACCGTTCGTGAACACGAGGTCGTGGGTGTTGCCCTTGGCCTCCATCCACGTGCCCCACAGCTCGTCCGTGCCGTCCTTCGCGGTGTACTCGGACATCCGCAGGCCGAGGCCGGTCCAGAAGTCGGTCGCGGTCTGCACGTCGTGCGTGACCGCCTGGAAGTGGTCGAGCCGCTGCGGCGCGCCGGCGACGAAGTCGTGGAAGTCCGCCATCTTGCGCGGCACCGTCTCCATCGACGACGTGAGCTCCATGTGCGTGCCCACCGCGTCGCGGAAGCGGAGCGTCGAGCCCTGGTGGGCGCGCTCCACGCGCTCGTGCTCCACGCCGCGCGCGGCGAAGAACTCCTCCGCGGCCGTGATGTCCTCGTCGGTGCGCACGCGCAGCCCGACGAAGAGCGCGTGCGGTGCGGTCGCACGCTCGAGCACGAGGCTGTGGTGCTGGTCCTCCTCGAGCCCGCGCAGGTAGACCGTGTCGTCCGTCTCCTCCGTCACGACGAGCCCGATGACGTCGCGGTAGAAGTCGCGGCTCCGCTCGAGATCGGTCACGGCGAGGCCGACGTGGCTGGCACGGGTGATGGTGAACGGGGGCGCGGGGTTGGTCGTCGGAAGCATCGTCGGCTCCTGGTCGCGGCGGTGTGGGGCGGGCCGGACGGTGCCGACCCGGTACCCATCCGACACCCTCGAGCGGGTCGCGGGGAACTATCGATGTGCTCTCCCTGCCATACGCGAGCGCTATACCGGAGGGCTGGTCCTCGTACTCTGGAGATATGGAGCTGCGACACCTCCGGTACTTCACCGCCGTCGTCGAGGCGGGGTCGTTCACCGCCGCCGCCGCGGCGCTCCACGTCTCCCAGCCACCCCTGAGCGTCGCGGTCGCCAAGCTCGAGGCCGAGGTCGGCGTGCGCCTGCTCGACCGCACGCCGCGCGGCGTCGAGCCGACGAGCGCCGGCCGCTACCTCCTCGACGCGTCGTCGCGCGTGCTCGGAGACGTCGACGAGATCGTCGCGACGCTCGGCCGCTACGCGTCGGGCCTCGCCGGGTCCGTCACCCTCGCCGCCGTCCCGGTCCTCATGTGGCACCGCGTGCCGGCGCTGCTGCGCGCGCACGCCGCCGAGGCACCGGACCTCGAGGTCCGCCTCGTCGACCCGCCGCCGTGGACCGCGATCGAGATGCTGCGGCAGCGCGCCGTCGACCTCGCCGCCGTGGTCGTCGCGGAACCTCGGCGGTTCGCCGCCCGACACCGCGGCCTGCTCGACGTCGTCGACTGGGGCGACGTCCCGCTCGTCGCCGTGCTGCCGCCCGACGCCCACGACGCGCCCGACCCGCTGCCGCTGCACGCGTTCGACGGCGAGCAGGTGATCCTGCCGCGCCGTACCGCCGCCGTCCCCAGCCTGCCCGAGGCGGTGGACGCGACGTTCCGCCAGCACGGCGTCGCTCCGTCGTCGGTCCGGACGGTGGAGACGATCCAGTCGGGCCTTCCTCTGGTCGAGGCGGGCATGGCGCGGGCGATCCTGCCCGACCCGGACCACGCCAGCCTCACCCGGTTCGACGTCACCGTGCGCCGGCTCGACCCCGCGCCGCGGCCCATGCGGGCGCTCGTCCTCTCCCGGCCCGGTGCGGAGGAGGACCCCCGTCTCGAGCGCCTCGTCGCACGCATCGCCGGGAGCTGAGGACAGCGATCCTGTGCGATCTTCGATATGATCGAGCCGTTCGACGAGGGCGCCGACGAGCCGCGACGACGCGGAACGCCCGCCCTCGCACCCGACCCCGGAGGAGGCGGCCGTGGCCGCGAGCAAGACCGACCAGTGCTACGAGATCCTGCGCAAGGGGATCATGGAGGGCACGTTCGGCCCCGGGCACCGGCTCGTCATCGACCAGCTCGTGCGCGAGTACGGGATCAGCTCCGTCCCGTGGCGCGAGTCGCTGCGCCGCCTCGAGGCCGAGGGCTGGGTCGACATCGTGCGGCACGCCGGCGCCGTGGTGAAGACGTTCGACACAGGATCCTGGGAGCAGACCATGCAGCTCCTCGCCCGTCTCGAGGGCTACGCCACCGCCCTGTCCGCGCCCCACCTCACCTCGGACGACCTCGACCACGCCCGTTCGCTCAACCGGGAGATGGGGCGCGCGCTCGAGACCTTCGACCCGGCGCGCTTCGGGCTCCTCAACCGCGAGTTCCACCAGCTCCTGTGCTCGCGCTGCGGGGACGAGCGGCTCAGCACCCTCGTGGACGGGGAGTGGACGCGGCTCGAGCTCATCCGCCGGTCCGCCTTCTGGTACGCACCGGGCCGCGCGCTCGCGTCCCTCGCCGAGCACGACGGCCTGATCGACCTCATCGAGGGCGGCGCGGACCCGGACGTCATCGAGACCGCGGCGCGACGGCACGAGCTCAACACCGTCGGGGCGATCCACGAGCACGAGCGGCAGCTCTCCGAGGTCGACGCCGCCCGCGCCCGCTGACCGCTCCGCGCTACGCGACCGCCGTCGCCTCCAGCTCCACCAGCAGTCCCGGCACCGCCAGGCGCGTCACCCCGAGCATCGTCGACGCCGGCGACGCACCCGCCCCTGCCAGGCGCGCTCCCAGCACGGAGTAGTGCCGCAGGAGCAGGTCCACGTCGGTCGAGCAGACCGTCAGCCGGACCACGTCCGCCAGCGTCATGCCCGCGTCGCGCAGCACCGCCTCCAGGTTGTCCAGGCTCAGCGCCAGCTGCGCCGCCATGTCCCCCTCGTGCCGGGGCAGGCCGTCGCTGCCCGTCGCCGTCTGCCCCGAGCAGTACACGGTCCGGGTATGCCCGGAGACGAGCACCCCCTGGTCGAAGCCGAGCTCCTGCGACCATGCCACCGGGTTGATCGCCGTTCGTCGTGCTGCCACGTCCGGTCTCCGTCCTTCTCGTCGTGCACGGGAGCGCGCCGACCTTCTGCCGACGTCCTCCACCCCCGTCCGGACGAGCCTGGCGATCAATCACGACACCCTGTGACAGGTATCCGGATACGTTGCTCGGGTGCGCGCCGATCGGTTGGTGTCCCTCGTCCTCCTGCTGCGCCAGCGCGGCCGGCTGTCGGCCACGACCCTCGCCCATGAGCTCGAGGTGTCCACCCGGACCGTGCTGCGCGACGTCGAGGCACTGTCCGCCGCAGGCGTCCCCGTCTACGCCGAGCGCGGGCGGCACGGCGGGTTCGCGCTCCTGCCCGGGTTCCGGACCGAGCTCACGGGCCTCAACCACGACGAGACGCTCGCCGTGCTCGCGGCCGCCTCCGGGCACGCGGGGGAGCTGCTCGGGCTCGGTCCGGCCCTCGCGTCGGCCGTGCGCAAGGTCGTCGACGCGCTGCCGGACGGCCATCGTTCGACCGCGACGGACGCCGCGCGACGGATCCTCGTCGAGCCGGAGGCGGACCTGCTCTCGCGCCGGCGGGTGACAGAGCAGATCCCGGGTGCGGTCCTGCGCGAGGTGCGCATCGCGGTGCTCGACGGGCGCCGGCTCCGGATCCGCTACGCGGCGGTCGGGAAGACGCCCGCGTGGCGGACGGTGGACCCGGTCGGCCTGGTCACCGTCCGGGGCACGGGCTACCTCCTGGCTTCCGTCGCCGGGGCGGACCGGACGTACCGCCTGTCCCGGATCGACGCGGCCGAGGCGCTCCCGGACGCGGCGCTGCGGCCGGACGGCGTCGACCTCGAGCAGCTGTGGCGCGAGCGGAGCGCCCGGTTCCGCGCGGGGGACGCCCAGGTCACCGCGCGGGTGGAGGTCGTCCCGGCCCGCCGGGAGGAGCTCGTGGGCACCGCGGTCGCGGTGCTCGCCGAGGAGCTCTCGGACGGGGCGCTGGTCCTGACAGTCACCTTCCAGGACCTGAGGCACGCCGTCTGGGCGGTCTGGCAGCTCGGCGCGCACGCCGAGGCGCTCCACCCACCCGCGCTGCGCGCAGCGTTGCGGGAGCGTGCCGTCGCGGTCGCGTCCCGGTACGCGGGTTCAGTCCAGGACGTGGCTCCCCGCGCGTGACCCGCCTCGCTGCTGGGCGACGTAGGCGCGGCCGTAGTCGTTCCCGTTCGGCAGCCGCAGCGTGGTGTGCACGTGGAAGCGCGCGGGCAGCCGGTTCGTGAGCCAGACGCCGGCATGGTGGTCGAGCTCGGCGAGCACGACCGGGCTGTGGACCCGGAGGTAGAACGGCTGCGAACCGTCGGTCGCGCCGTACCAGGCGAACCAGGTCTCGTCGCGGTGCGCGTCGACCTCCCCGAGCAGCGCGCGGCGCTGCGGCTCGTGGAGCAGGAGGAGGAAGTCCTCGACGACGGCGAGCAGCAGCGCCCATTGGTCGTCGGTCAGGGACGCGCCGCGGATCCCCTCGTACGGCACGACGCGGTTGTCGCGGAACGCCCCGGCGACGTGCCGCTCGTCCGCAGGATGCAGCCGCCCCGGGGGCATGGAGGGGTCGAGAACCGATGCGTACACCACGGCACTCTCACGCTGTACAGCGTCGAGCGACGTCGCGAGCGCGAGCGCGACCTCCTCCCGCGCGGCGAAGAGCGGGGGCCGCTCGTCGGTGAGCGCCGGCTCGGCGCCGAGGAACACGGGGGCGACGACGTGCCGGCCGGCGACGGACACGAAGCTCACCGCGACGTGGTGGCCGAAGAGCTGCCACCCCCAGGCCCCGTCCGGGGACGGCTCCCCGAAGAGGGAGAACCAGTAGCTGCGGTCGTTCATGACCTCCGGCAGCCCGACGAGCTCGCCGAGGAAGCCGTTGAGCGCCATGGCCTCGCGCACGCGCTCGTAGCCCTCGGCACTGAGGGACGCCTCGACCACGGCGAGCAGCGCCTCCGCCACGGCGGGCGCGACGTCCTCGAGCCGGAGGCCCGCGCGGTGGATCACGAACTCCGGGTTGCTCCACGCGCGCCACAGCGGCGAGTCGACCGGGTGGCGCACGGCGTCGCGCTCGGCCGTCGTGAGGAGCTCCAGCGCCCGCGTGGCCGCACGAGCCGGTGCCGGGTCCGGGGCCGCGACGGGGACGAGCCGGTGGACGTCGTCGCGCACGACCCCGTCCGACGTGACCCCGACGAACGGCTCGTCGTACAGCTCCTGCCACGACGCGAGGAGCTGCTGCACGAAGCCCGGTTCGCGCTTGCGCGCGGAGAACTCCTCGTAGTCGAGGCCCCGCCACTGCGCGACGTCGGGGTCGTCGCGGTCCGGCACGTGGGCGCGGTAGTCCTCGCCCGTGAGGGTGACGACCTCCTCGCGCCCGGTGACCCGGGCGGTCGAGAAGAACCCGTCGATGTCCTGGTCGGCGCTCATGCGCGGACTCCTTCCGTGAGGGGCGACCGCTCAGGCAGCCGTGTCCTGCCGCCGCGCGAGCCGCTCGGCCCGGCGCTGCTCGCGGCCCGCCGGGTGCGAGGCGGGGCTCGCCGCGAGCAGGCTGCGCGTGTACTCGTGCTGCGGGGCGGCGAAGAGGTCGCGCGTGCGGCCCTGCTCCACGAGCTCCCCGTGCCGCAGCACACCGACGTGGTGCGAGATGTGGCGCACGACGCCCAGGTCGTGCGTGATGAACAGGTAGCTGACGCCGCGCGCCGCCTGCAGGTCCATGAGGAGGTTGATGATCTGGCTCTGCGTGGACAGGTCGAGCGCGCTCACCGCCTCGTCGCACACCACGAGCCGCGGGTCGAGCACGAGGGCCCGGGCGATGGCGACACGCTGGAGCTGGCCGCCCGACATCTCGGCGGGGAATCGTCCGAGGTGCGCCTCGGTGAGGCCGACCTGCTCGAACGACTCCACCGCCTTGCGGTACCGCTCGCGCCGGTCGCCCACGCTGTGCCGTTCGAGCGTCTCCGTCACCGCGCGGCCCACGTGGTGGCGCGGGTTGAGCGACGCCACCGGGTCCTGGTAGACGGCCTGGACCTGACGCCGGTAGGACAGCGGCGTGCGACGACCCATCTCGGCGAGGTCCCGCCCCCGGAAGCGCACCGATCCTCCGCTCACGTCCGCGAGGCGCAGGACGGCGCGGCCGGTCGTGCTCTTCCCGGACCCCGACTCGCCGACGAGCCCGTAGGTCTCGCCCGGTGCGATGGAGAAGCTGATGCCCTTGACCACGGTCAGGGTCCGCCGCCGCCACGACGCGGCGCCCGCCACGTCGTAGTCGACGCGGAGGTCGCGGACGTCGAGCAGGGGCTTGGTGTCGTTCATGCGTGCCTCACTTCCCCGTCAGCGCGCCGTCGGCGGCGACCGCGTCGGTGACCTCGGTGTCGGAGGGGGCCAGGACCGGGGCCAGCCGACCGAGGTCGTGGTCCGCCGTCGGGTGGGCGGCGAGCAGCGCCGCGGTGTACGGATGGGCCGGCCGGTCGAAGAGTGCCGTGACGTCGTCGACCTCGACGAGGTCGCCCCGGTACATGACGGCCACCCGGTCGCACGTCTCGGCGGCGACGCCGAGGTCGTGCGTGATGTTGACGATCGACATGTCGAGCCGCTCGCGCAGGTCGAGGACGAGGTCGAGCACCTGGCTCTGCGTCGTGACGTCGAGGGCGGACGTCGCCTCGTCGAGGATGAGGAGGCGAGGTTCTCCGGCGAGCGCGATCGCGATCGCCACGCGCTGCGCCATGCCGCCCGAGAACTGGTACGGGTACTGGCCGAGGCGGCGCCGCGCGTCGTGCACGCCGACGAGGTCGAGGAGCTCGGCCGCGCGGTCCTGGGCCTGGCGGCGCGTGAGTCGGTGGTGGGCGCGCAGGACGTCGGTGAGCTGGCGTCCCACGGTGTGCACGGGGGAGAGGTTCGCCTGCGGGTTCTGGAACACGACGCCGAGCGCCGAGCCGCGCAGCGCCCGCAGCTCGCGCTCGGAGCACGCCGTCAGGTCGGTGCCGTCGAGCGTGATCGACCCGGCCGCGACGCGCACCCCGGGCGGGAGCATCCCGAGGACGGACTTGGCGAGCATGGACTTCCCGGAGCCGGACTCGCCGAGCAGGCCGAGGATCTCGCCGCGCCCCACGGTGAGCGAGACGTCGCGCACGAGCGTGACCGTCGTGCCGTCGGGCCGGTCAGCGACGATCTCGACGCCACGGACGTCGAGCACGACGTCGCCCGCGCGAGCCGCGGCGGCCTCCGCCTCGCGCACGGCCGCGAGCGTCGGGACGGCGTCGTCCGTGGCGGGGCGCACCCGACCGAGGACCTTCGTGCGGCGCACGCGGGTGCGCCGTCCGGAGAGCGCGTCGTTGATGCCGTCGCCCAGGAGGTTGAACGCGAGCACCGTCAGGACGATCGCGATGCCCGGCGCCAGCGCCATGAACGGACGGTCCGCCTGGTGCTGCGCGGCGACGCCCAGCATGCCGCCCCACGACGGCTGGTCGTCGCCGAGCCCGAGGCCGAGGAACGACAGCGCCGCCTCCACCTTGATCGCGGACCCGAGGAAGACCGCTCCCTGCACGGCGAGCGGCCCGGCGAGGTTCGGGAGCACCTGGCCGAACAGGACCTGGCGGCTGCTCAGCCCGGAGACCCGCGCCGACTCGACGTAGAGCTTCTTGCGCTCGGTGAGGGTGATCGCACGGGTCATGCGCGCGAAGTTCATGCAGAACACGAGGCCGATGGCCAGGATGAGCACCGCCATGCCGCGGCCGAGGATCGCGATGACCACGAACCCGACCATGAGGCCGGGAAGGGCGTCGGCGATGTCGAGGCCGCGCGACCCGATGCGGTCGTACCAGCCGCCCTTGTACCCGAGGACGAGCCCGAGCGGCACGCCGATGAGCATCGCGACGAGCACCGAGCCGGCAGCGACGACCAGCGCGGTCCGCGCGCCGTAGATCAGCTGGCTGAGCAGGTCGCCGCCGAGGTCGTCGGTCCCCAGGGGGTGCTCCGCCGTCGGGCCCGAGAGCGGGGCGCCGAAGTCGGTGGCGTCCGGTGCGTAGGGCGCGAGGACCGGGGCCGCGAGCGCGACGACGGCGAGCACGGCCAGCACGACGAGCGCGAAGACGGTCGACGGCTGCCGGCGCAGGCGCTGCCAGGTCTGGCCGGCGCTCGTGGCCTGCCGGCGGGTGGGCGTCGAGGAGGCCGGTGCGCCGACCGTGACGGGGGCGCTCACTGGGGCCTCGCCTGGGGGTTGATGAGGCCGTAGCCGATGTCGAGGAGCAGGTTCACGGCGATGACCATGAGTGCCGTGATCATGACGATCCCCTGCACGACGGGGAAGTCCTGTCCGATGACGCTGGTGAGCATGAGGCTCCCTAGTCCGGGAAGAGCGAAGACCTTCTCGACGACGAAGCTCACGCCGATGAGGATGGCGAACGTGACGCCCGCCGAGGCGAGCACCGGCACGAGCGCGTTCTTGACGCCGTACCGCGTGACGAGGACGCGTCGCGGGACGCCGGCGGCGGTCAGGGTGTCGATGTAGGGGGAGGCGAGCGAGGAGACCGTGGCCGCCCTCGTCTGGCGGGCGATGATCGCCCCGCCGGTCACGCCGAGGGCGAGGGACGGCAGGACGATGCCGCGGAGCCACCCGAGGGGGTCGTCCGTGAACGGCGTCCACGCGAGGATCGGCACCCAGCCGAGCTTGACCGCGAAGACCGTCGTCAGCAGCAGACCCAGCCAGAACTCGGGGATCGCGAGACCGAGCACCGTGCCCCCGGTGACGACGCGGTCGGCGACCGTGCCCGGGCGGGTGCCGGTGAAGACACCGGCACCCACCCCGAGCAGGAGCGCGACGACCATGCCGCCGAGGACGATCGAGACGGTGGCGGGCACCCGCTGGGCGAGCATGTCCGTCACGGGGATCCCAGCACGGTAGGACGTGCCGAGGTCACCGTGCAGCAGACCACCGAACCACTCCACGAAGCGTTCCACCGGCGGCCGGTCGAGACCCATCTGGGCTTCGAGCTGCGCGATCGCCTCCGGCGTCGCGGAGGTGCCGAGGATCGCCGCCGCCGGGCTGCCCGGGATCAGGTACGTCAGCGAGAAGACGACGACCGAGATGATCAGGAGCTGCGGGACGGCGAAGAGCAGGCGGTAGGCGATGAGCTTGCCCATCGGGTTCTCCTCGTCTCGAGAGGGGTGCGCGCGTCAGGAGGCGGGGCGCAGGTCGCGGTAGTTGACGAGGTTCGTCTCCCAGCGCTCGCTGGGCTCCGCCACGCCGGTCACGGTCTCCGCGTTCCAGGCGAGCAGCTCCTCGCCGGCGACGTGGGCGCACGTCAGCGCCTCGTCCTGGATGACCTTCGTGACCACGGACCACAGGAGGTCGGCCTGCTCGGTGCTGCCCGCCGCGATCGCGGCGTCGGCCGCGGCCTTGAGCTCCGGGCTCTCGACGCCGGACGGGTTGCCCGGGGCGTCGGCAGCGAACCACGCCTTGTACCAGTCGAACGGCGTGAGCTCGTCGTTGCCGCCGAGGCCCAGCGGGTAGCGGCCGCTGTTCCACTCCGTGAAGTACTGCGGCGGCGGCGCGCTCTGGACGGTGACGTTCATGCCGATCTCACCCATCTGCTCGGCGTAGATCTTCATCTGGTTCTCGTTGAACACCGTCGCGAGCATCTCGGCGTCGACGGGCGGGTTGCCCGCCTCGTCGTAGAGGTCCTGGGCCTTCGCGAGGTCGTGCGGGTAGCCCTGGAGGTCCGGGTTGAAGCCCTGCTCGCCCTCGGCGAAGTGCTGCGTGCGCACCTGCCAGTCGGGCTCGAGCTCGGCGAGAACCTCCGTGTCGATCGCGGAGCACGCCGCCTGACGCACGCGGACGTCCTCGAACATCCCCCCGGGCCCACGGTCGAAGAAGATCGGGTTGTTCCGGATCGCGGGGTACGACAGTCGTTCGATGGTGCCCGCGGCGTCGAGCGTGCTGAACTGGTTGACCTCGGTGTCGGTGAGGTCGATCTCGCCGTTGACGAGCGCGGCGGTCGCGGCGTTGTCCTCCGGGATCGAGACGAGCTGGACGGTCTCGAACCCGACCGGCTCGCCCCAGTACCCGTCGGCGGGACCGAACACGAGGCGCGTCCCGGGGATCGAGGCGGTGGCGTCGTACGCCCACGGTCCGGTGCCGACCGGGGTCTGCGCGATCGTGCCCGCCTCGATCGCGGCGGGGCTCGCCATCGGCGCGGCGCGCGTCGTCAGGGTCGTGAGGAGCGACGGCGTCGGCTCCGACAGGTTGAGCCGGACGGTCTGCGGGTCGACGACGTCGATCGACTCGACCACCTGGAACGGACCCGCGTACGGCCCCGGCGTGTTCTTGATGGTCTCGATGTTGACCTTCACGGCCTCGGCGTCGAACGGCGTGCCGTCGTGGAACGTGACGCCCTCCCGCAACGTGAGGGTGAGCGCCTCGTCCGTCTCCTCCCAGGAGGTCGCGAGGACACCCACGATCTCGCCGTCCGGGCCGGACGCCACGAGGTTCTCGTACGGCACGCGCAGGAAGCCGGCCTCCATCTCGGCGCCGGGCGCCCAGCTCTCGGGGAACCCGCCCCAGTTGACGCGCAGGACCGAGCCGGGCACTGTGCCGCTGCTCACGTCCCCGGCCTGCGTGGCGGCGGGGTCGTCCGTCTCGCCGCTCGTGCTCGTGCAGGCTCCGAGGACCAGCCCGAGGGTCGTCACGGAGACGAGGCTCCGGACGAGGAGAGTTGACTTCTTCATGGTGGGGCGCCTCCTTGCGCCGGCGAACACATGGGAAGGGGAGAGGGCACGGAGGAGCCCGGCGGGTGGTGGGTGCTCCGTGCGGAGGGGGAGAGCCGAGGCGTCCGGGGCGCACCCGGAGGCCCCTAGATCGGGAGGTTGAAGAGGCGGGCGGCGTTCCCCGAGAGCACGAGCTCGCGGTCCTCGTCGCTGATGTCGAGCTCGTTCTTCACGAAGTCGACGCCCTGGCTCATCCACCCGTAGAAGACGGGGAACGAGGAGCCGAAGAGGTAGTGGTCGGCACCGTTGATCCGCAGCGCCGCCTCCACCTGCTCCTTGCCCCACGAGTGCGGGTGGGTCATGTCGAAGAAGATGTTGTTCTCGAGGTAGCTCTTGATCTTCTCGCCGCCCGTCGGGTCGAGTCGCGTGAGGGACTCGTCCTTGTTCGACGCGTGCGGGGTGAGGAGCGCCGTGTTCGCGAACCAGTTGCCGCCCATCATGGTGTGGATGAAGCGCAGGCCCGGCATGCGGTCGAACATCCCGCTGAAGAGCTCGCGACCCACCGCGATCCCCTGGTCGATGATGCGCCCGTACTCTCGCCGCAGGTTCGTGTAGTCGATCACCGACCGCCACTCGACCGGCAGCGGGGTGTGGTGCACGACGACGGGGACGTCGAGCTTCTCGATGACCTTGAGGTACGGCTCGAAGACCGGGTCGTCGAGGTAGAGCTGCCCGTAGTGGCACGCGAGCTGGACGCCGACCGCGCCGAGCTCGCCGACGCAGCGCTCGAGCTCGTACACGTTCTCCTTGCCGCCCCACGGGGGGACGCACGCCGTCGCGAAGAGACGCCCGTTCGACCGCTTGACGATGTCCGCCGCGTTGTCGTTGACCTCCTTGCAGATCTCGAGCGGCAGCCACTCCTGCCAGACCGGGACCCGCATGACGCCGTAGTCGACGCCGGCGTCGTCCATGGCGGCGAGCTTCGCCTCGACGGAGTAGTCGCCGTCCACGTAGTTGAGGTTCTGGAAGCCGGCCGGCTTCTCGAGGATCAGCTGCTGCTTGCCGCTCGCGGTGGTCGCGACCCGCGCGATCTCGCCGAAGCCGCGCGGTGCGCTGTCGAGGAAGCCGTTGAGGATCTTCTCGTTCGAGAAGAGGTCCTCGGGCAGGTGGTGGATGTTGATGTCGACGACAGCCATGTCGGGTCGGTGCTCCGTCCTACGTTCGTTGCCTGCGCACATCGGTGTGCCGGCCGTGTCAGGCCTCGTTGCCGCTGCGTTCCTCCGGACCGGGGCCCGGGCGCGTCGCCCGGCTCCGTCTCCGGAGGGTTGGCGACCCGTCGCTCGCGCGAGGAGTCGCGATCCTAGTACGTCATCCTATCCGCCATCCTTGGCGGATCGTGTTCGAAATCATATGCAGATGGAAGAAGGATCGACAAGTCCCTTCGCCATCGAGCTCCGAGGAGCCCCGGGCCGAAAACCGTCTATCCGTTGATATTCCAGCGGTTTGGTCGACAGGTCATCACATAGGACGCGACGCGCGAGGACCTTCCGTACTTGAGATCGTGTACGAAACGGCTCTATGATCCGGGCACGCCTCACTGCCGAGGGATGGTCCGGGCCTCGATCGCTCGTCCGGCTCCGCCGCGAGCGCTCCCCCGTCCGCTCGGCCCCACGTCCAAAGGAGGACGGCTCATGAACGACCTCGTCTCGCGCGACGTCGAGTACACCCACGACGGCACCCGGATGATCGGGCTGCTCGTGGCGCCCAGCGGGGCGCGGAGCGCCCCCACCGTGCTCCTCGTCCACGACGCGTTCGGGCTCTGAGCGGGGACATGGTGGCGGTCGCGCACGGCCTCGCCGAGCTGGGCTTCGCCGTCTTCGCGGCAGACGTGTGGGGCGAGCGCACCCAGCCCGCCACGGAGCCGGAGATCGGTCCGCTCATCGGGTCGATGGTCGGCGACCGGGCACGGTGGATCGCTCGCGTCGCCGCGGCGCACGACGCCGCGCGTGACCAGCCGGAGGTGGACGGGGCGGCCGTCGTCGGTCTCGGCTACTGCTTCGGCGGTTCCTCCGTGCTGGAGTACGTGCGCGCCGCGGGCGACCTCCGCGGAGCGGTGAGCGTCCACGGCGGCCTCGACCTGCTGGCCCCGGACTGGAGCACGCCCGTCGCGACCGGCCACGTGCTCGTGTGCACGGGCTCGGCGGACCCCATGGCCACGGCCGAGCAGCGTGCCGCGCTCACGGCGGCGCTCACGGCCGCCGGCGTCTCCTGGGAGCTCGACCTGTACGGCGGCGCGAAGCACGCCTTCACGAGCCCTCGTGCGCAGCACTCCCCGAACCCGGAGGTCGTCGCGTACGACGCGCGCGCCGCCGCGCGCGCCTGGGACGCAACCGTCCGCTTCCTCCACGAGCTGTTCCCCGCGGTGCGCCTCGCCGCGGGCTCCGCCGCCTGACGCGGCCTCCACGAACGCCCCCGCCGACCCCTCCCGGCCGGCCGACACGGGGCGCCGCGACCAGGGCGGTCGCGGCGCCCGGAGAGAACGAGGACCCCATGCTCGACATCGTCATCATCGGCGCCGGCCCGGCCGGGCTCGCGGCCGCCCTGCGGTTCCACCAGCAGGGCCTGCGCGCACGCATCTACGAGTCCGTGGAGGAGCTGCGGCCGCTGGGCGTCGGCATCGACGTCAAGGTGTACGGCACCAAGGAGCTGATCGAGCTCGGCGTCTACGACGAGTTCGTCGACATCTCGGTGGACGCGAAGACCTCGATCTTCTACAACAACCACGGTCAGGAGATCTACGCCGAGCTCTGCGGCACCCACATGGGCTACGTGCACGAGCAGCGGTTCGTGCACCGCGGGTACCTGCAGATGCTCCTGTACCGCACCGTGCTCGACCGCCTCGGGCCGGACTCCGTGGTGCAAGGCGCGCGGTTCGTGCGGTACGAGCAGGACGCCGACGGCGTCACGGTCCACCTCGAGCACGCCGACGGCCGCACCGAGCGGGTGCGCGCCGACGTCCTCGTCGCCGCCGACGGCATCAAGTCCGCCGCGCGCCGCCAGATGCACCCCGAGCAGGCCGACCCGCACTACTCGGGCATCACGATGTATCGCGGCACGACCCTCATGGACCCCTATCGGGACGGGCACACGATCCTCCACATCGGCGCGCCCCAGATCGCCACGATGATCGTCTACCCCATCGCGGACGACTTCGAGGGCACGGGCAAGACGCTCGTGAACTGGGTCGTCGAGCGCGAGCGCGACGAGACCGTCGAGGACTGGAACCAGCAAGGCAGCGTCGACGAGATCGTGCCCCTGTTCGACACGGTGCGGCTGCCGTTCCTCGACGTCCAGCAGATGCTGCGGGACCACCGCGAGGTGTACCTCTTCCCCCTCATCCGGCACGAGCCGCTCGACTCCTGGACCCACGGCCGCGTGGTGCTCGTCGGCGACGCCGCCCACGCGATGTACCCGCGCGGCGGGAACGGCGCGTGCCAGGCGATCGTCGACGGCGGCGCCCTCGCGCGGGCGCTCGTCGAGCACGACTCGGTGCCCGCCGCGCTGAAGGCGTTCGAGGGCGAGCGCCTCGCGAAGGTCAACGCCATGGTCATGGCCCACCGCGGCGAGGGGTACGAGGTGATCCGCCGCATGGTGGCGGACCGGACGGACTGCCAACCGTTCGACGACATCGAGGAGGTCCTGCCGCTCGCCGAGGCCGACGCGATCTTCTCGAGGTACCACGCGATGGTCGGCCAGCCGCGCCCGGGCTTCGAAGCGGGGGAGCCGACGGGCTTCCGCACGTGGGAGGCGGAGGCCGCGTCGCCCCGTGTCCCCGACACGGCGGCCGTCGTCGGCCCCGCGCTCTGACGGGGCGGCAGCCATGGATCTCGGACTGCGCGGTCGCGTCGCGCTCGTCACGGCCTCGTCCCAGGGGCTCGGGCTCGCGTGCGCGACCTCCCTCGCGCGCGAGGGCGCGGAGGTCACGCTCAACGGGCGCGACGCCGGTCGGCTCGCCGCGGCGGCGGACACCCTGCGCGAGCACGTGCCCGACGCCGTCGTCTCGGTCGTCGTGGGCGACCTCACCACCCGGACGGGCCGCGACGCGATCGTCGGCGCCCTCCCCGAGGTCGACGTCCTCGTGAACAACAACGCGGGGCCGCCACCCGGGTCGCTCGACGACTGGGACGAGGAAGCCCTCGTGGCGGCCCTGCGCGCGAACGCCGTGCCCGCCGTCGAGCTGATCCGCGCCTACGTGCCGGGCATGCGCGCCCGCGGGTTCGGCCGCGTCGTCAACATCACGTCGGCGATGGTGAAGAGCCCGGCCGCCGACATGGGGCTGTCGGCCTCGGCACGGGCCGCCCTCACCGCCGTCGCGAAGTCCGTGAGCCGGACGGCGGCCGCGGACGGGGTCACGGTGAACAACCTGCTCCCCGAACGCTTCGACACCCCACGCCAGGAGGTCATGGTGCGACGGCGTATGGCGGACCTCGGGATCGACCGCGACGAGGCGAGGCGTCAGATCGTGGCCGAGGTGCCGGCGGGCCGGTTCGGTCGGCCCGACGAGCTCGGCGACGCCTGCGCGTTCCTGTGCAGCACGCAGGCCGGGTACCTCACGGGCCAGAACGTCCAGCTCGACGGCGGCGCCTACCGGGGCCTCGTATGAGCGCGGTGCGGGTCGCGGACCCGACGACCCGTGCCGAGGTGATCGCCGTCGAGGAAGCGCGTCGCGCGGCCCTGGTCGCGCACGACCTCGACGCGCTGGACGCGCTGTTCGACGACTCCCTGGTCCACGTCCACGCACCGGGCCTGATCCACACCAAGGCGCTGCTCCTGGAGCACGTCGCCACCCGCCACGCCTACCTCGACGTGACCCGCGCGGACCTCGTCGTGCGCACGGTCGGGGACGACGTCGTCGTGGTGACGGGCCGGATCTCCAACCGGCTGCGGACGGCCGAGGGCGGCGAGCGGACCCTCGCCGGCGTCGCCACCCAGGTCCTGCACCGCGGCCCTGACGGCCGCTGGCGGTTCGTCAGCTTCCAGATGACCCCGGACGGGAAGCAGGAGTGGGGCGCGCTGCCCTCCGAGCTCGCCGCCCAGGGCACGACCACCACGAACGACGGAGACGAGAACCCATGAAGATCGCACGATTCCGCGCGTCCGCCGACTCCCCGGTCCGGCTCGGCCGGGTGGACGTCCCCGACGGCGACCTCGCTGCCGCGCGCGTCACCGACGTCTCCGACGTCCCTGGCGTCGGGACCTCGCTGCGCGCGATCCTCCCGTCGCTCGACGACCTGCGCGACGCGGTGCTCGCGGCCGACGGCCCGTCGTACGCCGTCGCCGACGTCGTGCTCGAGGCGCCGGTCGACGACCCGCAGAAGTACCTCGGCATCGGCATGAACTACAAGGAGCACGCCGAGGAGGCGCGCCAGGCCGGCATCCCGATCCCCACGAGCCAGCTCTGGTTCAACAAGCAGGTGTCGTGCATCGTCGGACCCCGCGCCGACGTCGTAAAGCCCGACGTGTCCGAGGAGCTGGACTACGAGATCGAGCTCGGGGTCGTCATCGGGCGCCGCTGCAAGGACGTCGACGTGCGCGGCGCCCGGTCCGTGATCGCCGGTTACGTCGTCGCGAACGACGTCTCCGTGCGCGACTGGCTCATGAAGCTGTCGCCGACGTTCACGCTCGGCAAGTCGTTCGACACGCACGGCCCGCTCGGACCCTGGCTCACCACGGACGACGAGATCGACGACCCTCTCGACCTGAGCATGCGCCTCACCATCAACGGCGAGGTGCGCCAGGACTGGCGGACGAACGACATGATCTACGACGTCTACGAGCAGATCGCCTATCTCTCCCAGGTGATGACGCTCATGCCCGGCGACGTGCTGGCCACCGGGACGCCGTCGGGGATCGGGGCTCCCACGGGTCGCTTCCTGAAGGTGGGCGACGTCGTGCGCGCGGAGATCGAGGGCCTCGGGGCTCTCGAGAACCGCGTCGTGGCGGCGTCCTGAGGCGGGCCGCCCCATGACCGACGACGTACCCCGCCGCGTCAGCGTCGCGCTCCCCGGGTTCGGCCACGAGAACCCCGTGCCGGTCGCGAGCCGCATCGGCCCGTTCCTGGCGTCCGGCGTGCTCACCGGCCGGGACCCGGTGACGCGCGAGCTGCCGGCAGACCTCGACACCCAGTGCGTGAACCTGTTCGCCCACGTCCGTGCGCTCCTGGCGGTCGCGGGCGGCTCGCCCGACGACGTCCTCACGATGACTGTCCGCGTCGTCGACTACCGCGAGCGGGAGGCGCTGAACCGCGAGTGGGCGGCCATGTTCCCCGACCCGGCGTCACGCCCGGCCCGGCAGGTCGTCGCGGCTGAGCTCGACCGCGGCACGCTCGTCCAGGCCGACCTCCTCGCCGTCCTGGCACCGTCCCCCACGAAGGAGCACCCATGAACGACCCGCGCGAGACGGCGCTCCTCGCGACCGTCCCGGACGGCCTCTTCGTCGGCGGGGCGTGGCGTCCCGCCGCCGACGGCGCCGTGCTCGGCGTCGAGGACCCGGCCACGGGGCAGCGCGTCAAGGAGATCGCGGACGCGACCGTCGCGGACGGCGTGGCCGCACTCGACGCCGCGTGCGGCGCCTTCCCCGCCTGGGCGTCCACGCCCGCGCGCGAGCGCGGCGAGATCCTGCGCCGCGCCTTCGACCTGGTGCAGGAGCGCGCCGACGACCTCGCGCTCCTCATGACGGTCGAGATGGGCAAGCCGCTCGCCGAGGCGCGTGCCGAGGTGCGGTACGGCGCGGAGTTCCTGCGCTGGTTCGGCGAGGAGGCCCCGCGCGTCCAGGGGCGGTACGGCCCGAGCCCCGCCGGGTCTGGGCGCACGGTCGTCACGCAGCACCCCGTGGGGCCGTGCTTCCTCATCACGCCGTGGAACTTCCCCCTGGCCATGGCCACGCGCAAGATCGCTCCGGCGCTCGCCGCCGGGTGCACGGTCGTGGTCAAGCCCGCCACGCTCACGCCGCTGACGACGCTGCTCCTCGCCTCGATCCTCGCGGAGGCCGGAGTGCCCCCGGGCGTCGTCAACGTCGTCACGACGACGCGCACCGCCCCGGTCTCCGAGGCGATCCTCCGTGACCCCCGCCTGCGCAAGCTGTCGTTCACGGGCTCGACGCCGGTCGGGCAGCGGCTCCTCGAACAGGCCGCCGCGGGCGTCCTGCGGACGTCGATGGAGCTCGGCGGCAACGCGCCTTTCCTCGTGTTCGACGACGCGGACCTGGACCGCGCCGTCGAGGGTGCGATCCTCGCCAAGTTCCGCAACGTCGGGCAGGCGTGCACGGCCGCCAACCGGTTCCTGGTGCACCGCTCGGTCGCCGAGGAGTTCGCGCGCCGCGTGACCGAGCGTGTCCAGACGTTCCGCACCGGGCGGGGGACGGAGGAGGGGGTGACCGTCGGGCCCTTGATCGACCGGCGCGCGGTCGCCGCGAGCGCCGCGCTCGTGCGGGACGCCGTCGAGCGCGGAGCGAACCTGCGGACCGGCGGTGCGGCGATGGACGGGCCCGGCAGCTTCTTCGCCGCCACCGTGCTGAGCGACGTCCCGCCGGACAGCGCCGTGCTGCGCGAGGAGATCTTCGGGCCCGTGCTCGCGATCGTCCCGTTCGACGACGAGGACGAGGCCGTGCGCATCGCCAACGACACGGAGTACGGGCTCGTCTCCTACGTCTACACGCGCGACCTCGCGCGTGGCCAGCGGATGATCGAGCGGCTGGAGACCGGGATGATGGGGCTCAACGTGGGCGTGGTCTCCGACGCCGCTGCCCCGTTCGGCGGCTGGAAGATGTCCGGTCTCGGCCGCGAGGGCGGCGCCGAGGGCATCCACGAGTACCTGCAGACCAAGTACACGCTGACCGCCGACCCCTTCGCCCCCTGAGGCGGGGCGAGACCGCCCGGCACGGGCCGACGGAGAAGGACGGCCCCGCCGCGGACGGCGCGGCGGGGCCGTCGTCGAGCCCGGGCGGGACCAGGTGGTCCCGCCCGGGGTCGTGCACGGGTCTCCCGGAGGAGGGTCGGGCTACCCGGCGTAGGTCTCGAGCTCGGCGACGCGGGGAGTGCCCGACGCGCCGGTGATCTCGAGGTTGATCTTCTTGAGCGACGTCGCGGTGAACGTGATGGTCCCCGCGCCGCTGCCCGTCTTGAGGACGGCGCCCGTGTCGTTGTTCACGAGGCGCCACGTCCCGATGCTGCCGCCGCCCGCGGCCTCCTTGACGACGACCCGGCCCACGGTCGTCGCGGTGCCCCACTTGACGGAGAGGGTCCCCGTCGAGCCGCTGGGCGACCACCAGGTGGCGGTGCTGCCGTCGATCGCGTTGCCGTAGCTCGTCCCGCTGCCCTTGCTCGAGCCGTCCGCGCCGGCGCCGATGCTGAGGTTGGTGCCCGACGGCGGGCCGGTCGGGTCGGTCGGGTCCGTCGGGTCCGTGGGGTCGGTCGGGTCGGTCGGGTTCGTCGGCTCGCCGCCGAAGGTGACCCGGAGCGAGCCGTCCGCCGCGAACGACCAGCCGAGCTCGCCGTCGTACGCGGAGCAGGCCGACCCGTTCGAGCCGGACCAGAACGAGTTGCCGCCCGCGTCCGTGCCGACCGTCTTGTCGTTCGCCCCGGAGTCGCACGACACGTTGCCGCTGAACCGGTGGGTCCCGGCGTCGAAGCTGAAGTTGCGCTCGGCGTTGCCGACCGCGACGTTGCCGCTGACGGTGATGGAGCCGGGGTTCGAGTTGTACGTGAACCCGTGCTTACCGTTGTCCACCGCGAACGAGTTCCGCACGACGTGGTTGACCTTGATGTCCTCGCCACCGAGCTTGTACCCGTTGCGGTCGCCCGCACCGGCCTGGCCGCCGTCGGAGAGCGTGCCGTTCTCGTAGGCGAGCGAGCTCTCGATCGTCACGGGCCCGATCGGCCCGGTGTCGGACTTCGTGTACAGGTCCCAGCCGTCGTCGATGTTGTGATGCGCCACGGTGTTCCGGAACACGTTCCCCGGGCCCGACGTGAGCTTGGCGGCAAAGCCGTCCGCGTCCTCGCCGTCCGAGTCCGCGTTGTCGTGCGACTCGCTGCTGAGGATCAGGTTGTTCGACGGCCACTCGCTCGCCGGGGCGCCCGCCACGAGACGGGAGAGCTGCAGGCCGGTGTCGTGGTTGTAGCGGGTCACGACGCGCTCGATGACGTTGTTGCTGCCGCCGAGCAGGATGCCGTTGTCGCCCGCGTGCTCGACCACGATGCCGTAGACGTGCCACCAGTCGCCGCCGATCGCGAGGCCGCGGTTCGCCGAGCTCTCCGCCTGCGCCGAGAAGTTCAGCACGGGCCGCTCCCCGGGGTACGCGGACAGCAGGGTGCGGTCGCCCGACGTGCCGTCGTTGCCCGGCTCGATCGTCACGGTCGACGACAGGTCGTACGTGCCGCCGCGCAGGAAGATCTCGCCGCCCGAGGCGACGCGCTCGATCGCGACGGGGAGCGTCGTCGGCGCCGACAGCGTGCCGGCCGCGCTCGCGCTGCCGTTCGGGGCGACGTAGATCGTCTCGGCGCCCGGCTCCGGCGGGTCCGTCGGGTCGACGGGACCCGGGTCCGTCGGGTCGGTCGGGTCCGTCGGGTCGGTGGGGTCGGGGTCCGGCGTCTGCGGCGTGCACGAGCCGTCCGAGACCTTGAGGCCCTTGTTCGCGCCCGCGGTCTGGTTCACGAGGTTCGGCACGCAGCTCGCGCCGTCGAGCGTGTAGGAGTAGGGGATGCTGACCGACGTCGTGGAGGTCAGGTTCGGGCCGGCCGGCTGGATGTCACCGCTCGGGCTCGACCACGTGACGTTGTCGAGGACGTTCCCGGCGACCTGCCAGGTGCCCTTCTGGTCGGTGTAGAACGTGCCGAGGACGTCCTTGGAGTCCTCGAAGTAGTTGTTCTCGACCTTCGCCTTCGCCCCGGCCCGCGAGTTGATCCCGGACTCGTTGAGCTGCACGTAGTGGTTGTTGTAGATGTGGGCGATGCCGCCGCGCAGCAGCGGCGTGCGCGAGTCGAGGTTCTCGTACTTGTTGTGGTGGAACGTCACGAACCCGTTGGACGTGTCGCTCTCGCTCGAGCCGATGAGGCCGCCGCGGCCGGAGTTGCGCAGGATGCTGTAGGACAGCGTCACGTACTGGACGCCCGCCTTCATGTCGAAGAGGCCGTCGTAGCCCTCGGACTCCCCGCCCGACGCCTCGAGCGTCACGTGGTCCACCCACACGTTGCGGACGCCGCTCTCCATGCCGATGGCGTCGCCGCCGTTCGACGTGGGCGAGCCCGACTTCTTGACGTTCTTCACGGTGACGTTCTGGATGATGATGTTGCTGGCCTCACGGATGTGGATGCCCAGCTGGTCGAACGTCGCGCCGTTGCCGACGCCGACGATCGTCACGTTGCTGATCTGCTTGAGCTCGATCACGCCGGCCGCCGTGTTGCAGCTGTCGCCCGAGACCTTCGCCGTGTTGCCGTGGTTGATGGTGCCCTCGACCTCGATGACGATCGGGGTGTCGTCACTGGCCCGGTTGCACAGGGCCGCGTGGATCTGGGTGCCGGTCGTGGCGCGGACGGTCTGTCCGCCGGCGCCACCGGTCGTGCCGCCGTTCTGGGTCGCGTAGCCGGTCGGGCTGCCGGTCACGGCCGCGTTCGCGGTCGTCGTCAGGGCTGTCACGCCCATCGTGGCCGCCAGGGCCGTCGCGGCGGTGGCCGCGAGCAGTCGTCGTGCGACGGGTCGTCTCATCGTGGTGCCTCACCTTTCGTCATCGAACTGGGGGCAGTGCGTGGTGACTCACGGCTCCAGGTCCGCGTTCGCATCGGTCGACGCGACGACCTCGTCCTGGTGCGCGGGCGCCGGGTCGTGCGCCCTGCGCGGCCGGCCGACGACGACGTCGGGCAGCCCGCCTCGGAAGAGCTCGTCGAGGCGTTCAGATGGGGTCGAGATCTGGGTAACCGGTTTCTCGATCGTAGGATACCGGTTTCCCATTGCGCAAGCCGCAGACACTTGACTAGTTCTTGACTCCTGCCGACCCGATGGCGGGGGAGCGCTCCACGCCCCCCGGCGTGGGGGATCGGATCAGGAGGAGCCCGGGATGCAAGAAGTCCCGGTCAGGATCACCTGACCGGGACTCTTGCGCGGGCCTTCCGACTGTGACGTCGAAGCCCTCGCCACGTGGGTGGTTCCGGAAACTCGCTGACCAGCACGCGTACCGGTAAGGCATCGCTTCCAGGCACACCGAGACTGGGCATCGAGGCACACCGTGGGCCATCGGACATGAGGCCGCACTCGCCGTGTCGACCGGCAGGTCGCCGGCGCTGGGCCCGGCGCTATTCTGGAGAAGACTGCGACGGAGGTGGGCAGATGGCCAAGAAGATCAGCGCGAGCGACGCCGCACGGGTAGCAGTTCGCTCGACGAGAGCGTCGGCGAAGCTCGAAGGTCGCGCCGTCAAGTCCTCGACGCGCTCTGCGGTCACCGGCCGCTATGTCGCGGCACGCCCCGCGCGGACGAAGTGAGCGGGCTCGACCCGGACTACGGCAGCACGCCGCTCGACTTCGAGGAGCTAGACGCCCTTCTGCCGGAGGTCGCCGAGGCGATCGGAGACCCGGTGACGAAGACCTCGGTCTATGAGCTGGAGCAGGCGTACGAGGACGCGGTGCGCGAAGCGTTCGTGGTGCGCGCCGCGGCGGGCGAGCTGTCCCTGACCGATCTGCTGACCGACTGGACGCTTCGGGATCTGCACGCTCGCCTCTACGAGAACATCTGGACCTGGGCGGGCGTATACCGCCAGCGCGAGCTCAGCATCGGCATCGACCCGGTCATGATCGCGGTCGAGCTGCGATCCACCCTCGAGAACCTGCGATACCGCTGGGAACACGCGCCGGACTGGACGGTCAAGCAGTTGGCGATTGCCACGCACGCCGAGGCTGTGCGGATCCACCCGTTCGTCGACGGCAACGGCAGGTCAACCCGACTGTTGGCCGACCTTGTCCTGCTCGCAGCGACGCCCGATGACGAGCCGGCGGTCGTGTTTGACTGGGACCTGGACAAGACGCTCTACATCCCAGCCTTGCGCCGATTCGACCAGGCCCGCGACCCCAGTGAGCTCGCAGACCTGGTCGGCCTTGTCGCGGTCGAGGAGGGTTGAACGTCACCCAACGCCCGTAGTGCTGGGCATTCCCTCGTTCGCCAGAGGAGCGTTGCCCTTGCTACGCCGCGGAGGCACGGCCAGTCACGCACCCCGGTTTCAGGTGAAGCTCGGACTGACGTTTCGACGATAGCCGGAGCAGTGGCCGTGCGGCGGCCTGAGGTACCTTCCGACGCCTCCGCGCACCGCCCAACCCATCCCAAGACCCCAAGGACCCTGGCCGGCCACGCGCAGAGCTGTCGAACGCCGTCGTACACCGCTCCGCACCGACCTGGGGCGCAGAAAGTCGCGGCCAGGATCACCTAACCGGGACTCTCCGAAGGTCTTTCGACTCAGAAGTCGAAGCCCTTTCCACATGGGACGTTTCGATTGCCCTGACCTGCGGCGATCGGGAAGCCACGGGGCACCAGTCCGCTCCGCCAAGCACACCTGCTCCGCGGCCCCCTGCGGTCGACGCAGGCCTCAGTCGAGCGCGTTACTGATGGCCTCCGCGATCGGGCCCCAAACGTCCCATACGTCGCCGATCACTCGTTGACCCGGAAGGGTCTTGCCGCTAAACCTGTGCTGCTCGAAATCGGCACGAATGTAGATCATGTCGCCGTCAACGTGAGCGACTCCAAACGCGTCGAGAACCGCGGCGGCACGCGTAAATTCGCTGCCCTTGACGGACTGTCGGCCTTCAAGCTTCTTGACGAAGGAACCCCGCTCACCAGAGTGACCGTGCGTGCGGGTGAGATTCATGAGCATGTTGAGGAACCTCACGGCCCGATCCGAGGTGTCAACGGCCGCGGGATCCTCAAGGAGCTGACGGTACTCATGCCACGGGTAAGCGAGCGTCGTGGCTGCTGGGACGCGGAGCTCAAAGTCGCCTGTCAGGGGTCCACGCGCAATCTGCGGCGGCAGGGCAAGGTGCCCTTCGACCTCAAGAATGACCATGCCGACCGACGGGTCCTCATCCTGGCCCGGCACAGCTCGGTTCGCGAACTCGATAGAGGCACCCTCGACTACGAGGTCCCCGCACCGAATGAACAAGTCCGGACCCAGGACGGTCGACGGATGGTGCACGGGGACAACGACGCGGCCGCTGGTCTGCACCGTTAGGCCTTCGAGCGGTCCGAACAGGCAGAGTTCGTCAAGGTCCTCGGGAACGAGCGTAAACGAGCCAACAATCGGTTGGTCCCTCCGGAACACCTTGAGGTCGACATCGAAACCACCATCAGGACCCTGCCTGAGCAGGACCGTCGACAGCGACCCGCTGTACTCGCCAGCAGTGACTGAGGCGTGCAGAGCCGCAAACTGCCACTCATCGATGAGAGTCACATCCCCGGCGAGCGCCACCAGGTCGAACAGGAGTCCCGATGCGTTGCCGACCTCTACCAGACTCTTACCGGTAAACGTGGACCCGAAGCGACGCGACGCAACGAAGGCGGTAAACACGGCGCTCGCCCAGTTGGTCTCGTTGCGGAAGGGGTGGTCGTCCACAAACGAGCGAACCCCCTGGATGTAGCTGTCTCGTGTCTCAGCACTCGTGATGTGGTCAAGGGTCGGGGCAGGCGCCCCGAGCAGGTCGTGGCACAGCCAGTCGATCTGCTCGCCTGGCGTGTATGTCTGCTCGGGGTCGAGGCCGAGTTGTGCCGCGAGAGGCCGCATTTTGCCCTGGTCACGTCGAAGAAGGTCATCCAAGATGGTCTGCAGAACCTCGAGGTGGCGCGTACTCGCCGCGGTCATGCTGAACTGATTGGCGATGTCGAACAGGTTGCTCGACCCGTAGAGCACCGCAGCAACGGCGTCGAGAACGGGCGCATACCCTGCGAACGCCTCGCCACTCCCGTCGAGGGCGGGCCCGGTCAGGGACCCGATGACGGCGTCGCGGGCGGCCGCGTAGTGCGGGTGGTCGATGACGGCACCGGACTTCGCCCTCGCATTGACGCGGCCATCGACGTACTCGAGCCGCTGGTGCGAGCCGAAATGTGACACTTCAAGCCAGGCGAGGGTCGTCTGCGCGTCGGCAAGGGTAAGCCACGCCTCCTCGAGAGTCCGCTCACGGCCGAGCAGGACGAACCGGCAGCCTCTTCGCGCGTAGTTCGCGATGGACTCAAGGAACTCGCTCCAGGACGTTCCCGAGACGCGCGCGCGCGCCTCGTCAAGAGAGTCGATCAGGACTAGCGGCCGATCGAGATCGGCGATGCTCGCCTCTGCGTCGGGCACCCTCAAGTACCGGCTCAGGTTGTAGTCAAGCGCCGTCGCGCCGACCGCATGATCATCCTCAAGCTTCCAGAGTGGGACCTTGAGACGGCGAGAGAGCTCGGCAGCAGCGGTACTCTTTCCTGCCGCTCCGCGTGCAGAGATGAGCACAACCTGAGCGCCCAGGTCGCCCAGGCCCTCCTTGACGACGAGTTCAGGGCTGACAAAGAACGAGTCGTTGTCGCTCACCGCGAAAGCAGACAGGCTATCACCGATGAACGCCGGGCTGCCGATCGCTGCAACAACATCATCGAAGTTGTACTGGGTAGGCACGTGCCGATCAAAGCACAGACAGAGCACCGCGCACAGCGGGCTGGTCCATGAGTTTCAACGTCGCCCCGCAGGACGCGACACCAGGCCCAGTAGGACACTCGTCTCCACTCGCCGCCGTCGGTGGGACCACCCGCGGATGCCGAGCCTGCGCACCGAGACGGAAGGCGACGCACTTCGCGATCGCGTTCACCACCCGGGACTGCCCCAGCATCGGTTGACTCTTCGAGCAGGCCGCGAGGGCCAGGGTGTTGGCAGCGTAGACGGTCTCGAGCTCGACGGGTGTCATGCGTCCGAGTCAGGCTTGGCGTCTGCACCGCTGCTAGGTGTTCTCGATCCAGGTGATGATCGCCAGGCGCAGCTCGTCGCGGGTGCCCCAGCGTTGCGGTTGAGGACGTTCTTCCGCAGCAGGGCGAGGAAGCTCTCCATGGCGGCGTTGTCTCCGGCGGCGTTGTCTCCGGCGGCGCCGACGCTGCCCGTGAGCCGGTGATGCCGTGGTGATACAGCGCGACCACGAAGCACCTGGAGCAGAAATTCACTGCCGCGGTCCGAGTGGCGGATCGGGCCGGTCTGCCCCGCGGTCACGGGGGTGGCCGGGCGTAGGGCGGTGGCGTTGTTGAGCGCGGCGACGACGAGCGAGGACTTCATGCGTGAGTCCATCGAGTAGCCCACGATCCGCCCGGACCAGGCGTCCTTGATCGCGCACAGGTAGAGCTTGCCAGTGCTTGCCCTCGACGGTGGGGTGCTCGGCGATGTCCATGAGCCACAACCGGTCCGGACCATCAGCAGTGAACTGTCGTTGAACGAGGTCGTCGTGCACGGGCGGGCCAGTCTTCTTCCCCGACCGGCGTCGGCGGTGGACGGGGGAGACGATGCCGGCTACGCGGCACAGCGACTAGACCGTGTTCGCCGACACCTGAAGACCGACGTCGGTCAGCTCGTTGGCGACGAACCGGGACCCGAACTTCGGGTCGTCACGATGCACGCCCATGGCGGCGTTGATCAGGTACGCCCGCTGCAGGTCTGCGGGCGTGGCAGGGCGGGCCTTCCACGCGAGTAGGCCCGCTTGGAGAACCCAAGTACCCGGCAGGTCACCGTGACGGGGGTTTCGTCCGCGGCCAGGTCACCGACCAGCGGGTATGCCATTTTGGGGAGATCTCGTTGGCGAAGTACGCCGCCGCCCGGCGCAGGATCTCGACTTCCTGCTCGAGCTGACGGTTCCGACGCTTGAGCTCACGCAACTCGGCGGACTCCTGCTTCGTCACACCGGGCTGCACACCGTCATCGACATCGGCCGCCTTGAGCCAGTCACGAACACAGGACTCGGTGATCCCGAAGTCCTTCGAGATCTGAGCGACCGAGCCGCCCTGACAGGCCACGGCAACCACATCACGACAGAACTCATGCGGGATGGGGCTCGGGTACGGGGACGTCCTTCCAGCGAGGACCACAGTCGTCACAGATCAGGAGTCAATCGATCTTGGGGCAGTCCCAACACTGCGGCCAGTCTGGAGAGAGGCGAGTTCCAACGTCCAGCGTTAGCAACCGTCCGATCCCGTCGGGGAGGGAACATGAGGGAGGCGGCGCCGAGGCGCCGCCTCCCTCCTAGCGCTCCCCAGCTACTCTCGGCAAAAGTGCCGAAGGGACACGTGGGCTTCTAGAATCCGACCCGCGCGACGAGCGAGTCCGCGACGGCCTTGCGGGTCTGGAACGAGGAACGCACGGTGAGGCGCGTGTCTCCGGCGGAGGTGACCGACGAGACGAGAACCCCGAGGCGCTGCCACAAAGGGTTGCTGTAGGAGAAGTAGTCGACCTCGTGCGCACCGTTGCCCGTCTTGGCGGGTTCGGCGAGCACATTGAGGCACGTCATGTCCTTGTCTTCGGTCGCCCAGATGCGAGCGGCGACGGCGGCCACGCCGTGGATCGACAGGGCGGTACCGGCCAGCGAGGACCCGCGGATCTCCCTCCGCTTCTCGATGGGCAGCATGCCGAACTCGGGGCGGACATCGACGAGGTGGTCCCAGAACTCGATGAGGAACGCGACCTGCTCGTCCCGGTCCTCCGCGCTGTAGGGGATGTCCGACCAGTGATCCTGCAGCGCCTTCGAAAGGGTGTTGAAGGCGAAGATCTTCGCGGAGGACGCCGAGACCGAGTTCTTGAGGATCTCCACGTTGTGCCGCAGGTGCTTGGAGCCACGGACGAGCCGGTTCGCCAGATCGTCCGTGGTGAACTCGTCCGAGTGTGCCCACTTGGCCGCGGTCTCGTTAACCTTCTCGCCCTCGGTGTTGAACTTGGCCGCAACGCGCGCGGCCGTCTTCTCGTCGGCGATCCAGATCCGGACCGCGAACCGACGGTCGTAGATGCTCACAGCGTCCGGGTTCATCGTCGCGTAGTTCTGTGCCGCCAACCGCAAGGCGGTGATCCGCGACTGGGAGTCGACCGCGGTGTCGAAGTGCCCCTTGTAGAGCACGAACGTTCCGTCCTCCAACTCGTAGTCAGTCTCCTGCGGGTCCGGGTCCACGCGGATCGAGAGATTCCCGATGACGCCGTTGCCGTCGAGCAGCTCCCTAGCCCAGTTGTTCACCTTCCGCCGCGTCTTCGCAGACATACGGCTGTTCTCCTGCCAGTCGGGCCGGATGTTGTTCTCGAATCGGATGAGGTCGGCGTCGATCCAGGACAGGATCTCTCGACCCGGGAGGACGGCTTCGAAGTGGATGCCTCCGGCATCGTCCACCTCACGAACGTCAGGGATGGTGGCGAGTGGCTCGATCTTCTGCACGCTTACTCCTAGGTTGATACGTCGATACGCACGCGATACGTCTCTACGTGCGCCAGGATGTCACCCTAACACCTATCACACGTATGCACGTAGAGCGCGCGTATGGACGTTCAGCACCGGGGGTACAAGACGCATGTGGGCCCTTCGGAGAGCAGCTGACTCCTCGACCTCCTGGCCAAGCTCGGCTTGGGACGGCGTCCGTAACGGTAAGATCCGTTACATGCTCGACGTGACGGAAGCCAGCGAGGAGGAGCTGGCCCGACTGGCGCACCGAGTCCGTCAAGAACGGATGCGCCGACGGGGCCTAGTTATCACGTGTCAGCGGTGTGGTGCGCATGCCGTGGCACGAGCGGATGCGAAGTTCTGCTCCACCCGGTGCAGGGTCGCCGCACACCGAGCTGGCAGGAGGTCTGCCTAGTGGAGAGTCTGAGCATCCGTGCCTCGCGCAGGTACGGCACCCTGTCACCGCTGAGGTACCCCGGCGGCAAGGCAGCCCTGGCAGGGGTCTTTGCCGACTTGGTCGACGACCTAGGGCTGGACAATCCGGTCTACGTGGAGCCGTACGCAGGCGGTGCGGGAGCGGGCATCGCGTTGCTCCGGCAGGGGCTCGTCCGCCGCCTCGTCATTAACGACTACGACCCCGCCGTCTACGCGTTCTGGCGCTCGGTCACGGAGTACAACGAAAAGCTGGTCGAGTTGGTGCGCACGGTCCCGCTAACGATCGACGAATGGAGGCACCAGCGAGAGCTCTACCGATCTGGTGACCGGACGGACACCCTGGCTCTGGGGTTCGCCTTCTTTTACCTCAACCGCACCAACCGGTCGGGCGTGCTGCGCGGCGGCGTCATCGGCGGCCTGACCCAGGAGGGTAACTACAAGATCGACGCACGGTTCAACCGCCAGACCCTCTCCGAACGTCTTATGGCGCTTGGAGACCTGTCTGACCGGATCACCGTTAGCGACCTCGACGGGCGCACCGTCATCCGCGCCTATGCACAGGACCCGTCAGTGCTGATGTACATCGACCCGCCGTACGTGCAGGCCGGGTCCCGGCTCTACCTCAACGCATTCGACGCTCGTGACCACGAGGCCCTCGCCCGCATCATCGACGAGGTCGACGGTGCTCACTGGCTCATGACGTACGACGTAGCGCCTCTCATCGAGAAGCTCTACGCGCACCACTTCCGCAGCCGCTACGAGCTCAACTACTCCGCACGACACCCAGGGTTCACCGACGAACTCATGATCGCCTCCCCGGACGTCGCACAGGCACTGGTCACGAGGTGGAGGATACCGGAGGCTGGATGAGGAACCGCACTAGCGGCTCTAGTTCCTGCCACGCTTCTCGCACCTGCTGATCGTTGACGACGCTGTTCGGATCGTGGGCGGCGGCGTTGAACCAGTCTCCCGAGCCAGGACGCAGTCGTGGCGAGAGTCCGTTCTGAAGCAGGCTGATCTGCTTGTCGAGCGACTTGACCACCTTCTTGTAATCGTCGGCCAGCCGCCGCACGACCTCGTTGAGCGTCCCTGACACGCGGTGGTCACCGCGTACCGCGTAGTGGTGCTTGACGGAGGACTCGACTACCGAACGCAGGAGCATCGCGGCAGCCGCCGGAAATGCTTCGACGTCGATTCGCTGCAGCTCGAGAAACCGCTTCTGGAGCCCGCTCGGCAGCCGGCTGAAGTCGACGGTCACGTAGAGCTTGCGCTTGGTGTCGGGATGGTTCGGGCGAACCAGCGCTGCCCCGGGGACCTTCGTGTCGGTACCACCGCCGGAGGGCGACGTAGTCGGGGCCGCGTCAGGTGCCCCGGGCGGCGGCGTCCCGGGAGGACCGACGGTGCTGGGGGCAGGAGTAGGTGGTGTGGGTATCGGTGCAGGCGCGTCGGGGGACACTACGCCTGCGAGCTGCTGCAGCTCGTCAACGAGCTTGGCGTAGTCAGCGCCCTTCTTGTCGTTCAGAACCTTGCGTGTGCTCAGTTCGCCGACCTCGAAGCCTCGAAGCAGCCGCTCTAGCACCGCCACCTGCGCTGGCGTGCGCGGCTGCGCGACGAGGTTCCCGTCCCCGTCGAACTCGAAGCCCATCAGTGGACGAAGAGCCCGGTCCTTGTACGCGTACTCGAACGCCGACATCTTCAGCTCGCGCCCGGTGGCGTACGAGGCGAGGGCAGGGTCGGTGAACGGTGTGCTGTGCAGCGCCTGCCGAACCCGGCCCATCCTGACGAGACGCGGTACGTCCTTGATCCCGGTCAGCGTCGCCTTCAGGGTCGCCACGTCCGCCCCGCCAGCGAGCTGTGCGAGAACGAACCTGGCCTGCTCGTCCAGGCCCCAGCTCTTCTTGTCCGCGCCGATGTGCTGGCGTGCCAAAACCGGAGCCGCGCTCCCGCGGTCGGGATAGACGGTTACGTAAATCTCGTCTGGCAGATCGTCGGCGTCCGCCTGGTACCGCTTGACCAGAGCCTCGAGCTTGTGACGGTGATTGGGCACGAGGGACGGGTCGCGCAGGGCGCGCAGAGCGCTGACCCGCCGGTTGGCCTCGAGCACGACATACCAACCCTCCTCCTCGACGACGAGGGGGACCTCGTTAGTCCGGTATCCCTCGTGCAGAAGCGAGCGGGCGACGCTCATGACGTCCTCGCCCTCGAAGAGGTCGTTGAACGCCATCGCCTCATCGGGCTGAGCGACGGCGAACCGGTAGTTGTTCAGGTCCAGCGACAGTGCGTCGACCTTCACCTTGCGGACGACCTCAGGAACCCGAGGCACAAGCACCTCCCACGGAAACAGCGAATGACCGACGTCATGCGCCGACCTAGGTCGAGCCTACTGACCCGTGGCGATCATATTGCGCACTTCACCCGCCCTCCGCGCGAGCGACAGGACGGGACCCGATCCTCGCGTGACGCCAGCGGCCGCATGGTTTGGACACGCGGTATCGGAGCAGCATCGTCGTCACTGCGAGTGACTAGCGCTCCCAGCGCGCCTTGTGATCATCTTTGCGGCCAGAAGAAGCGAGGAAAATCCGCGCCCGATCGAGTCCGTGGGTCGTGAGGCCAGTCCTTCCCTCAGGTCGAAGGAGTAGACATTGCTCGCTGCCAAGCGCCCGATGGATCCGACGTTGCCGTGCAGGTGTCAGATCGTCATCGATCCAGGCGAACCTTGTAGTTGCAGTCACGTTCATGAGAACGATCCGTAGTTTCGGCCACGATCCACGCGGTGGCGCACTCGTGTCCTCGCCGACGAGCGGGAAATCCGATAGGCCGAGCGCCGGGGCGACGTGAGTCCGGGCGTCGTCGCCCCAGCTCGTCAGCCATCGAAGCTGGACGTCTCCCTCGTTGTTGAGGGCGTTGAGCCCTGCGATGACATCTGGGCGGTAGAGCAGGAGGTACCCGCCCACGCGCGCAACCGCCATCCCGTCCTTCGCTTCGCTCCCAAACGGGCTGATCACTCCGTCGAGGTCCAGGATCAGCATGGGTCGTGGGCTCATCGACACCTCCGGAGACGTCCGACTCCATGGTCCGCTGTTTCGCTTCCAACTGCGCGTGCCGCTCGTGACTCCGGACTCCAGTGGGCATACCTTGGTGATGGCTGCCCGTACCTCGTGCGGGGGCAAGTCACGATCCTGGCCATCCGCTCGTGGCACCGACGGAGTCCCACCACCTCCTTCGTTTCGGTCCGACCAACCGGCTGACGGATCCACGGATCCGGGTTTTGCTGCTGGTCGTTTCGAACGGAGGTGGTGATTGTGAAGAACCAGGACAGCGCGGTGGTCATCCCGGCTGCTCGGACGGGGCGCCCGTCATCGCGCGACCGTGTCTACGCGCCCGACGAGACGGTGCGGTTCGACGCTCGGATTCCTGCGCACATCGCGCTACGCCTGTACGAGACTGCCCGTGCTTCAGGCCGGCCAGTGACAGCGGTACACGCGGACCTCCTCGCGAAGGCTCTCGACGACGAGGGCGGAGCCGACATGGGCTGATTCAGTCGGCGCAGCGCGTCGAAGACGCGAAAACGGGTCCAGGAGCGGCAACTCCCGAACCCGATCACTCGCCACAACGGAGTGCGATCTCCGCTGCCAGAAACACCCGCCTACCCGTGGGGGTCTTGCTGTGCTCTCAGAGTGCTCTTCTGGAACTTCTGACGTCAACCGCCACGCCGACGCTGCCGCGAAGGCAGAGGCTCGGGTGCACCGGTACACGCCGAACGCGATCCGGCCCGAGGACTGGGCACCGGTCGCTGAGTTCACCCGTCAGGTCGCGCTCGACCTGCACCCGGTCGAACCTCGGCGGGCCACCGAGGCGATGCGCACGTTGTCGCAGTTCGTCGTGTGGGCGCACCGGCAGGGCATGCCTCTGGAGCGAGAGGCGATCTTCACTCCCGACGTCGTCGAGCGATTCATCGCGGTCGGGTGCACGCACCTTGCCCTCTCCTCTCAGGGCACGCGACGGGCGGACCTGCGCCGGTTCTCGATGCAGCTCACACGGCACGCACCCTGGGCGCCGCTGCCGAAGTTGCTGCGCCCGGAGTACACGATCAGGCCGTACACGCAGGATGAGGTCGAACGCCTTCTCGACGTCGGCCGTTCACAGCGCACGCCACTCCTGCGGCGCCGTTTCGGCGCACTGCTGGCGCTCGGTCTCGGTACTGGTTGCTATCCGCGAGAGTTGCGGATGGTCACGACCGATGACCTCCTCGACCGCCATGGACACCTCTGCTTGGCGGTCCCCGGCGCCAGGGCGCGGATCATCCCCGTCACCCCGCCGCACGACGTCACGCTCGCCCAAATCCGCCAGGAGGACCCGGGGTCAGGGATCCTGGGCTTCACCACGAAGGACTGGGATCGTGCACCTCTGGGACATCTGCTCGAGAAGGTCGACCGGCCGCCCGACTGCCCGGACCTCAAGATTCAGCGGCTGCGCGCGACATGGCTGCTGCACCACCTGGAGAACAAGGTCCACCTGAACGGTCTGGCTCAGATGGCAGGCCTCACCTCGTGGAAGACCTTCAGCCACGTCATGCAGTTCCTCTCACCGATCACCGACGCTGACCTCTACGCGGAGCTGACCCGCCAGTGACGACGGCGGGTCGGACCCGGAACAGGCCCACGCACACCGCGTCGGGCCGCAGCATCATCCGATACCGCCCCAACCCGTTCACCGAGAAGCAGCGCGTATCGCGCGCCATCGCCCTGGCCGCTCATCCTCAGATCCAGGCGATCCTCGGCACCGCCGCCACGACCAAAGGCCGGCCCCGCTGCGCCTCCCTACCACTGGTCTCACGCCTGCTCTTCCTCCACGCGCTGTCCGACCCGCATCGAATGACCCTCGCCAGCGTCGAGTCCACCATCCTCAGCATCACCCCGCAGAGCAGGCGACGCCTCGGGCTCCGCGATTCCTGGACGAGCGACCCGGGCGAGCGCCAACGCCTCTACCGGCGCATCTGGTCCACCTTCACCGCGCTGGTCAGGGCGACACGCACCGGCGTGCACATCGACCACGACCACCGAATCCGGGTCAACGTCGACACGGGCGAGGTCGACCCCTGCCCGCACGGCTGCCCTGCCCTGGACCTCACACCGGACGAGCTCGTCACCACGATCGTCCAGGCCTCGATACCGCGTGCGTTCCGCCGCACCCGAGCGATAGCGGTCGACGGCACCGACTTCGAGTCCTTCGCCGTGCCCTACTCCCACGGCTACCGCACGCCCGAGGGTCAGGTCTGCGCCGACCCCGACGCCCGCTGGGGCAAACGCACGCACACCGACCGCCGTCCCAGCGAGCACTACGTCGGATACGAGCTCCACCTCGCGACCTACGTCGCATCTGTCGGAGACCGAGAAGGGCCGCGCATCTGCGCAGGCATGGCGCTACGGCCCGGCGTGACTGACCGCGCCGGCGCCGCCGTAGCACTGACGCGCGCCATCACGAGATCCGGACCGGTCGACGAGGCACTGTTCGACCGCGGCTACACCACCGCGCGACCCGAGCACTTCGCACGCCCCCTCCGGAATCTCGGCATCGCCGTGACCATGGACCTGCACACCTCCCAGCGTGGCGCCCGACCAGGCCCTGCACCCGGGACGATCTGGCTCGACGGGCACCTCTACACCACCGCGCTCCCCACGCCGCTGCGCCACCTCGAACCACCGCGGGTCGGGCAGTCCTCGGACGTCAAGGCCCGAACCCGTGAGGTCTTCGACGCCCGCGAGCCCTACAGGTTCATCGCCCACGCCCGCCACGACGACCGCGCCAGCACCCAACGCTTCAAAGGCCCCGGCCTCGGCGGACGACTTCGCTGCCCCAACAACCCCGCGACGATGCGGCTCGGCGCCCATCTCCCCACGACGACCTGCCAGGCAGGCACGCCTTGCGGCTGCGGGATCACCGTCACCGTCGCGGACAGCACCCACGAACGGGACCGCCAGACCTTGCCCTGGCAGTCGACAGCCTGGGCGATCTCCTACAACAGGCGCACCTACGCCGAGACCTTCAACGCCCACATCCGGTTCACCGACGCCAACCTCAACCGCGGCTTCATCCAGATCTTCGACCGCCACGCCACCGCGTTGCTCCTCGCGATCTACCTCGCCGCCCACAACACCATCGAGCTCCACCGCTGGCACACCCGCCACGACGAACCCGACCCCTGGGCCACGCAGCTGAACGAACCCGCGGACAGCCGACCCCTCGGCAGAAGCACCCGGTCACCGCGACGACACCGCCGCGGACCACCAGGCAGAGGGGATCAACCGGCTTCGCACTGACCACCAGGACAGCTTCGCGCACCCGCCGCAGCAACACCGGGCGTCGAACCACAACCCGCGCGACGCTCCGACGTGCCCTCAGACGCCTCCGCACACCGCCCAACCCACCCCAAGCACCCCCAGGACCCGGGCCGGCCACGCCCAGAGCCGGCGAACGCCGTCGTCCAGCGCTCCGCACTGACCCCGGAACGCAGAAAGTCCCGGCCAGGATCACCTGACCGGGACTTTCCGAAGGTCTTCCGACCGAGAAGTCGAAACCCTCTCCACGTGCGCGAGGGGGGACTTGAACCCCCACGCCCTTTCGGACACTGGCACCTGAAGCCAGCGCGTCTGCCATTCCGCCACTCGCGCGTGCCGCAGAAGACTAGCACGGCGCACGAGGACGCCCGGAACCGCGCGACCCGACGTGACGGCCGCCACGTGCCGGTCGTCGCGCACCGACGAGGTACCCGACGGCCGCGCGCCCGACGTTCACACGCTCCGCCCCGAACGCACCACATCCGTCCGGAGATCGTGCGACGAATCGGGCCTCCGTCGCAGACGTGATCGATACGATCTAGGTAGTCTGCCCGGGACGCAGGTGTGCACCAGAGGCCACCGGGAGCGGGTCCGGGAGGCGCAGACGAGGACCGCGGCACGAGCCGCAGCACGAGCGAGCACGAGGGAGGAGGTGGCATGGGAGTCCTGGACCGCTTCGAGAAGGGCGTCGAGCGCGTGGTGAACAACGCCTTCGCCAAGGTCGGACGCAGCGAGGTCAAGCCCGTCGAGCTCGCGAGCGCGTTGCGGCGCGAGGTCGACGACCGCGCCGCCGTCGTGGACCGCGAGCGCACGGTCGTGCCCAACGAGTTCACCATCGAGCTGTCGGTGGACGACTTCGGCCAGGTCGAGGGGTGGGGCGCGGAGACGCTCGCCGACGAGCTGGCGTCGAACGTCACGCAGTACGCGGCGTCGCAGCACTACGCGTTCGTCGGCCCGGTGAGCGTGAGCTTCGAGCAGAACGACACGCTCGACGTCGGCCGCTTCCAGCTCCGCTCGGCCAGCGTGCGCGGCAACGTGGCGCCCGCGACGTCCGCGTCCCCGAGCACGCGGCACCCCCTCGTCGACATCGACGGGCAGCGCTACCTGCTCACGGGCCCGGTCACCGTCATCGGGCGTGGCTCCGAGGCCGACATCGTCGTCGACGACCCGGGCGTCTCGCGCCGCCACCTGGAGATCCGCGTGACGCCGGAGGGCGTCATCGCGACGGACCTCGGCTCGACCAACGGCCTGTTCGTCGAGGGCCACCAGGTGCCGGCCGCGACGCTGCTGGACGGCAACTCCCTGACGATCGGCCGTACCCGCATCATGTTCTGGACCGGCGCGTCCGACAACGAGGAGTGGTGATCCGGCCCGCATGACCGACCTCACGTTCACCCTGCTGCGGCTGGGCTACCTGGTGCTGCTCTGGGTGTTCGTGCTCTCCGCGATCGGGGTGCTGCGTCGGGACCTGTACGGCACCAAGATCACGCCCCGCCGGGGCCGCAAGGGCGCTGCGCAGGCCGCGCGCCCGACGTCGGGCCCCACGCCTGCCGCGGCTCCGGAGCCCGCACGCCCCGCCGCACCCGCGGGACCGTCCCGGCTCGTCGTCACCGCCGGCCCGCTCACGGGCACGACGATCCCCCTCACGACGTCGTCGATCCTCATCGGACGGGCGCCGAGCTGCACGCTCGTGCTCGACGACGACTACTCCTCGTCGCGCCACGCGCGCATCTTCCCGCAGCACGGGTCCTGGTTCGTCGAGGACCTCGGCTCCACCAACGGCACCTACGTCGAGGACCAGCGCATCGCCCAGGTGACGCCGCTGGGCCCGGGCACGCGGGTGCGGATCGGTCAGTCCGTCGTCGAGCTGCAGAGGTAGCCCGCAGTGAACATCGCCCTGCGCTACGCCGCGCGCTCCGACGTCGGGCTCGTGCGCTCCAACAACCAGGACTCCGGGTACGCCGGGCCGCACCTGCTCGTCGTCGCCGACGGCATGGGCGGCCACGCAGGGGGCGACGTCGCGTCGTCGATCGCCATCGCGGCGCTCGCGCCGCTCGACGGCGAGTCGCACGGCCCGGACGACGCGCTCGCCGAGCTCGAGCGCTCGATCGACCACGCGCGCCAGGACCTCGTGGACCGCAGCGTGACCGACCCCGAGCTCGTCGGCATGGGCACGACCGTCACCGCGATCCTGCGGGCGGGCAACAAGCTCGCGATGGCCCACCTCGGCGACTCGCGCGCGTACCTGCTGCGCGACGGCGAGCTCACCCAGGTCACGACCGACCACACGTTCGTGCAGCACCTCGTGGACACGGGCCGCATCTCGCCCGACGAGGCGGAGACGCACCCGCAGCGCAACGTCGTCATGCGCGTGCTCGGCGACTTCGACATCGACCTCACGCCCGACATGTCGGTGCGCGAGGCGAAGCCGGGCGACCGCTGGCTCCTGTGCTCGGACGGCCTCTCGGGCTTCGTCAGCCCGGAGACGATCGCCCAGACGCTCACGGACACCCCCGACGTCGACGAGTGCGCCGACCACCTGCTCCAGCTCGCGCTGCGCGCCGGCAGCACGGACAACGTGACCGTCGTGGTCGCGGACATCCTCGACCTCGACGTCCTGCCCGACGGCGCGGCTCCCGGCACCGGGGCGCAGATCGTCGGGTCGGCGGCGATCGACCGCGACGCGCCGACGTCGGCCGCGGACGGCCCCGCCGCGCGGGCGGCAGCCCTCATGGCCAGCGCGAACGCCCCCGCCGCGACCGAGGAGCCCGCCGCGGACGACGCGCCCGAGGCCGCGGAGGGCGAGGCGACCCCGGGCGACGTCGCGGAGGAGGGCGAGGGCGACGTGCGGCCCGGCCGTGCGCCGCGCCGCTGGATCACGGTCGTCGCGATCCTCCTCGTCGTCGCCGGCCTCGGCGTGGCCGGGTGGGCGGGGTACCGCTGGACGCAGACGCAGTACTACGTCGGGGTCGCCGACGGTCAGGTGGCCGTGTTCCGCGGCATCCCGGAGAACGCGGGCCCGGTGACGCTGTCCACGCCGATCGAGCTCACGGGGACGCGCGTCGCGGACCTGCCGGGCTACGTCGTCGACCGCCTGGAGACCACGATCCCCGCGGAGTCCCTCGAGGACGCCCGGGCGCGCGCGGAGCGCCTCGTCGCCGAGGCAGCGGAGGAGTCCACCGACGCGCCGGCGACCGACGGCACCACCCAGACGCCCACCGAGGGCGCGACCGAGACCCCGGAGGCCGGGGCGCCCGACGTGACCCCGGCACCCACCGACGGCGCCGGCTCGGGGGCCTGATGGCCACGGTGGAGACCACCGAGGTGCGCCCCGGCCGGGGCGCGGAGCTCGGTCTGCTTGTCCTCGCGCTCGCGCTGGGCATCGGGGCGTACGCGCTCGTGGGCCTGCAGCTCACGGGCGAGCTGCCGGGCCGCTTCTACGTGTACAGCATCGGCACCGTGGTGCTCGCCGGCGCCGCGCACCTGCTGCTGCGCTTCAAGGCGCCGTACGCGGACCCGGTGATCCTGCCGATCGCCGTCGCGCTCAACGGCATCGGCCTCGCGATGATCTTCCGCCTCGACCTCGGGTCCCAGGTCACGGGCGGCACCCAGGACCTCGCGCCGCGCCAGCTCCAGTGGACCGCTCTCGGCATCCTCTGCGCGTTCGCGGTGATCTGGTTCCTGCGCGACCACCGGACCCTGCGGCGCTACACGTACACCGCGATGATCGCGGGCATCGTGCTCGTCGCGCTGCCGCTCGTCCCGGGCCTGGGCACGCGCATCAACGGCGCGCAGATCTGGATCAACGTCTTCGGCTTCTCGCTCCAGCCCGCGGAGTTCGCGAAGATCGCGTTCGCGATCTTCTTCGCCGGCTACCTCGTGACGAACCGCGACACGCTCGCGCTCGCCGGGCCCAAGGTGCTCGGCCTGCAGCTCCCGCGCCTGCGCGACCTCGGGCCGATCATCATCGTCTGGCTCGTCTCGCTCGCGATCCTCGTGTTCGAGCGCGACCTCGGCACGTCGCTCCTGTTCTTCGGGCTCTTCGTCGCGATGCTGTACATCGCGACCGAGCGCGTGAGCTGGGTCGTCATCGGTCTGCTGCTCATCGCCGTCGGCGCGGTCCTCGCGGCGTCGACGTTCGGGCACGTGCAGGCGCGCGTCGACGTGTGGCTCCACCCGTTCGACCCCGAGATCTTCGGTCGCAGTCCCGGCGGCTCGGGCCAGCTCGTGGGTGGCCTGTTCTCGCTCGGCAACGGCGGCCTGTTCGGCACCGGCTGGGGCGCGGGCTACCCGCGGACGGTCCCGTACGCGTTCTCCGACTTCATCTACGCCTCGCTCGGCGAGGAGCTCGGGCTCACCGGTCTGATCGGCATCCTGCTCGCGTACCTCATCCTCGTGGAGCGCGGCCTGCGCACCGCGATCGGGGTCCGCGACGGGTTCGGCAAGCTCCTCGCGGGCGGGCTCGCGTTCGTCATGGCGTGGCAGCTCTTCGTCGTCGTCGGCGGGATCACCCGGATCATCCCGCTCACGGGCCTCACCATGCCGTTCGTCGCGCAGGGCGGGTCGTCGCTCCTCGCGAACTGGCTGGTCGTGGGCCTGCTGCTGCGCATCTCCGACGACGCGCGCCGGCCCTCGTCCCTGCCCGTGCGCGGGCAGGTGGCTCCCGGCGGCACGCGCACGCGCCCCGACTCCGAGCCGGTCGAGGTCGTGGGCAGCGGGGCTCCGGCCGTCGGCGCCCGGCCCGACGACGCGCCCACCACGGTCGGCGCGCCCGCCGCCGTCGGGCCTCCCACCGGTCCGACGCGCGCGACGACGGGCGTGCAGCCCGCCGTCGGGCAGACGGGCGAGGTCTCCGCCCACCCCGACGAGCTCCGCACGGAGGTCGTGCGGCGCCCCGGTCCCGACGGCACCCACCCCGAGACCGACCCCTGGGGAGGAGCCCGGTGAACGTCCCCCTGCGTCGCGTCGCGACGGTCGTCCTCGTCATGTTCCTCGCGCTCATGGTGTCGACGACGTACATCCAGTTCGTCCAGGCGGACTCGCTCAACAACGACTCGCGCAACGCCCGCACCATCTACCGCGAGTACAACAAGTTCCGCGGCCCGATCGTCGTCGCGGGCGACGCGATCGCGTCCTCGACCCCGGTGGACGACGCGTTCGGCTTCCAGCGGCAGTACGCCAACGGCCCGCTCTACGCGCCCGTCTCCGGGTTCCTCTCGCTCACCAACGGGCGCACGGAGATCGAGGACAAGGAGAACGACTACCTCAACGGCGAAGCCAGCTCGCTGTGGCTCGACCGCCTCAGCGCGCTGTTCACCGGCAAGCAGCCGCAGGGCGCGTCCGTCGAGCTGACGATCGACCCGGCGGCGCAGCAGGCCGCCTGGGACGCGCTGGGCGACCAGCGCGGCGCGGTCGTCGCGATCGAGCCGAAGACGGGGCGCGTCCTCGCGCTCGTGTCCAAGCCGAGCTACGACCCCAACGAGCTCGCGACGCACGACACCGCCGCCGCGCGCGACCGGTACCAGGAGCTCCTCAACGCCGACGGCAACCCGATGTCGAACCGGGCGATCCGCGGCAACACGTACCCGCCGGGCTCGACGTTCAAGATCGTCACCTCGGCCGCGGCCCTCGAGAGCGGGCAGTACACGGCCGAGACCGTGATCCCGGCACCGGACGAGCTCCCGTACCCGCAGTCGACGCAGACGATGAAGAACTTCGGCGGGTCGCGCTGCTCCCCGACGGGCGAGATGACCCTCGCGGACGCGCTCCGCATCTCCTGCAACACCGCGTTCGGCGACCTCGCCATGACGCTGGGGGAGGACGCGATGCGGGACCAGGCCGAGGACTTCGGCTTCGACGCGCCGCTCGAGATCCCGATGGACGTCACCCCCAGCCAGTTCCCCGCGGAGGGCACCCCGGGCGCGGACCCGGCGGGCATCGCGCGCGCGGGCATCGGGCAGGGCGAGGTCAAGGTCACGCCCCTCCAGATGGCGATGGTCGCCGCCGCGATCGCGAACGACGGCGTGCAGATGGCCCCGTACACGGTCGAGACGATCCGCAACCCGGACCTCGACGTCGTCCGCCAGTCCGAGCCGCGCCGCCTGCGCACCTCGGTGTCGCCGTCGACCGCCGACCAGCTCACGCAGATGATGCTCGGGGTCGTCGAGAACGGCTCGGGGAAGGCGGCGCAGATCCCGGGCGTGCAGGTCGCGGGCAAGACCGGGACCGCCGAGACCGGTGGCGAGGCCGCGCCGCACGCGTGGTTCACGAGCTTCGCGCCCGCCGACGACCCGCAGGTCGCGGTCGCGGTCATCGTCGAGAACGGCGGCTCGCTGGGCAACGAGGCGACCGGCGGCGCGATCGCCGCGCCGATCGCGCGCGCCGTCATGGAGGCGGTGTTGAACGGATGAAGCCCGTGAGGGGGCTGACGCTCGGCAACCGCTACCGCCTGGTGCGGCGCATCGCCGTCGGCGGCATGGGCGAGGTATGGGTCGCGGCCGACGACGCGCTCGGGCGCGAGGTGGCCGTCAAGGTCCTGCGGACCGAGTACGCGGGCAACGAGGACTTCCTCAACCGCCTGCGGACCGAGGCCCGCAACAGCGCCGCGCTCTCGCACCCCAACATCGCCCAGATGTACGACTACGGCGAGACCAACGGCTCCGGGTACCTCGTCATGGAGCTCGTCGTGGGCGAGCCCATGGCGGACCTGCTGGAGCGCGAGCCCGTGCTCCCGCCCGCCCGGCTGCTGCCGATCCTCGCCCAGACGGCGCGCGCCCTCCACGCGGCGCACCTGTCCGGCGTCGTGCACCGCGACGTCAAGCCGGGCAACATCCTCATCGACCGCTCCGGCACGGTGAAGATCACCGACTTCGGCGTCTCGCTCGCGGCCAACCAGGTACCGATGACCGCGACGGGCATGGTGATGGGCACCGCCCAGTACCTGTCGCCCGAGCAGGCCGTCGGGCAGGCGGCCACGGGGGCGTCGGACATCTACGCGCTGGGGATCGTCGCGTACGAGTCGATCGTCGGGAACCGGCCGTTCACCGGGTCCACCCCGGTCGACATCGCGGTCGCGCACGTCAACGAGCCCGTGCCGCCGCTCCCGTCGTCGGTCGACCCGGAGCTCTCCGAGCTCGTCATGGTCATGCTCGCCAAGGACCCGCTGGCGCGGCCGCACCCGGCCGACGCCCTCGCGCGGGTCTTCGAGGAGATCCAGGCGCGCCTCGCGGCCGACCCGTGGTCCGCCCGTGCCGGCGCGGCCGCCAACACCCGGCGCGGCCGCCGCGCACGCGCGGCGGAGGACGATGCCCCTCCGGCACCCGAGCCGGCCCCCGCTCCCGTCATCACGCCGCTCGTCATCCCGGCCGCCGTGCGCGACCCGCACCCGGTCGACCCCGCGACGCCGTGGATCGCCCCGGAGGCCCGACCAGGCGCCCACGCCGCCGAACCCGCGGGTGGCCACCTCGCCGAGAGAGACGCCGAGCCCGTCGGTCAGGCGACCGCACCGCCGTCCGACACGGCGCCCGCCCCCGGTCCCGCACTGCCCTGGGAGCGCCCCGTCCCCGCGTCGGCGGGCGAGGACCCGGCCGGTCCCCGCGCCTACCCGCCGCGCCGCGAGATGCACGGCGGCACCCGCTCGTCGCGACGCCCGCAGCCCGCTCGGGGCGGCACGCGGCCGGGCGCCGGCTCGCCCGCGAGCACCCCGTCGGTGGCGCCGGCCACGCGGGCCGAGGCCCGACGGCAGTCGCAGGCGGCCCCGTCGCGGTCGTCCTCCGGCCGCCGCACGTCCACGACGACGGGGCGGCGCCTCGGCGGGCTGCCGAACGGCCTCACGTGGCCCCTGGTGGCCCTGCTGGGCCTGCTCCTCGTGCTGGTCGTCGCGACGATCGCCTCCCTGGGCGACCGCGACCGGGACGACGCGGACGCGGCTCCCGCCGCCGTCGTCGAGACGGTCACCGACGCCGCCGCGCCGGACTCCCCGACGCTCTCCGGACGGGTGACATCGTGACGACATCGTTGTGTTCCCGGCTTTCCCGGACGCCCTCCAGTGGGATGATTGCGCCAGATGTGCCGCGAGCGGACGCGCCCGCGGCTCCGACGACACCGAAGGACGAATGAGTGGTGGACAACGCTCCCCGAGTGCTTGCCGGGCGTTACCAGGTCGGTGAGCTCATCGGCCGTGGTGGCATGGCCGAGGTGCACATCGGGCACGACAACCGCCTCGGTCGCACCGTCGCGATCAAGATCCTGCGGTCCGACCTCGCCCGCGACCCCACCTTCCTCGCGCGCTTCCGCCGCGAGGCCCAGGCGGCGGCGTCCCTCAACCACCCGGCCATCGTCGCGGTGTACGACACCGGCGAGGACGTCCACGCGGACGCCACCGGCAACTCGGTGCACGTCCCGTTCATCGTCATGGAGTACGTCGAGGGCCACACCGTCCGCGACATCCTTCGCGACGGCCAGGCCGTCCCCATCGACGAGGCGGTCGAGATCACGGCGGGCGTGCTCGCGGCGCTCGAGTACTCGCACCACGCCGGCATCGTGCACCGCGACATCAAGCCCGCGAACGTCATGATCACGCCCACGGGCGCCGTCAAGGTCATGGACTTCGGCATCGCCCGCGCCATGGCGGACTCGGCCGCGACCATGACGCAGACCCAGGCCGTCATCGGCACCGCCCAGTACCTCTCACCGGAGCAGGCGCGCGGCGAGACCGTCGACGCGCGCTCCGACCTGTACTCCACCGGCTGCCTGCTCTACGAGCTGCTCACCGGCCGCCCGCCGTTCATCGGCGACTCGCCCGTCGCGGTGGCGTACCAGCACGTGCGCGAGGCCCCGGCGACGCCGAGCGCCGTCGCGCCCGACGTGCCCGAGGTCCTCGATCGCATCACGCTCAAGGCGCTCGCCAAGGACCGCACGGCCCGGTACTCGAACGCGGCGGAGTTCCGCGCCGACCTGGAGAACGCCGTGCGCGGCGGAGCGATCACGGCCCCCGCGCTCGGGGTCGCCGCAGCAGCGGCCGGCCTCGGTGCCGCCGCCGCGGCCGCCGACCTCCAGCCCACGATGGTGGACTCCGCCACGCAGGTCATGGCCCCCGCGGCCGCCGCCCCGAACCCGTGGGCGACGAGCGTGGCGCCGGCGGTCCCGCCCGGCGACGAGGTGCCGGGGGAGGACGAGGAGGAGCCCAAGAGCCGCAAGGGCCTCATGTGGACCCTCATCGCGATCGGTGTGCTCGCCCTCGCCGCGATCATCACGATGCTCGTCATCAACGGCCAGGGCGAGGACGAGCCGACGACGGGCACGGTCCCGACGCTCTCGGCAGGCGTGACGCCCGAGGAGGCCGAGCAGAGGATCACCGACGCCGGGTTCGCGTACGAGCAGGCCATCGACCAGGAGTCGACGGAGGCCGAGGGGACGTTCACGAAGACCGATCCCGCGGGCGGCACCGAGGCCGACCTCGGCTCGACCGTCACGGCCTTCTTCTCCGCCGGACCCGACGCCGTCGTGATCCAGGACGTCAAGGGCAGGTCGCAGGACGAGGCGCGCCAGATCCTCGAGGCGCAGGGCCTCGAGGTCACGTCCGGAGGCTCCGAGGACTCGAAGGACGTCGCGAAGGACGCGGCGACGCGCACCGACCCCGCGGCCGGTCAGTCCGTCGCCGGCGGCTCGACCGTCACGCTCTACGTCTCGTCCGGACTCGTCGCCCTTCCCGAGCTCGTGGGCGACCAGCGCCAGAGCGCGGAGCAGAAGATCACCGACCTCGGTCTCAAGCCGGTCGTGAACGAGGTGGAGTCCGACGAGCCCGAGGGTCAGGTCGTCGCGCAGCGGCCCAACGCCGGCAGCGTGCCGCAGGGCTCGGAGGTCACCATCGACGTCGCGATCCCGAAGGCCGAGGAGCCGGAGACGACGAACGTCCCGAGGAACCTGGTCGGCATGACCTTGGACCAGGCGAACGACGCGCTCGGAGGTGCAGGGCTCAACCCCGGGACGCAGCAGAACCAGGAGTCCGACCAGTGGCCGGCCGGGGTCGTCATCGGCTCCGACCCTGGGGGCGGCACCGAGGTCGAGGTCGGCACGGAGGTCTCGCTCATCGTCTCGACCGGTCCCGGCCCGTCGACCGGCGGCGACAACGGCGGCGGAGGCAACAACGGCGGGGGCAACGGCGGCGGGGGCGGCGAGGGCTGACCTGACGCCCACCCGGCGAGCCATGACGAACGGGCCCGCACCTCGAGAGGTGCGGGCCCGTCGTCGTGCGGTCGGCTACTGCCGGACGAGCGGCGCCATGCCCGCCGAACGCTCGACGGCGCCGTCGAGCCCGCAGGCCTCGAGCCAGTTCGCGAGCAGGCGGTGGCCGCCCTCGGTGAGCACCGACTCGGGATGGAACTGGACGCCGTGCAGGGGCAGGTCGCGGTGCTGGAGTCCCATGATGACGCCGCCGGAGGTCGACGCGGTCACCTCGAGCTCGGAGGGCACGGTGTCGCTCACGACGGCGAGCGAGTGGTAGCGCGTCGCGGTGAACGGGGCGGGGAGCCCGGCCAGGACGCCCTCGCCCTCGTGCTCGACGAGGCTCGTCTTGCCGTGCATGAGCTCGGGTGCGTGCGTGACCGTCGCGCCGTACACCTCGGCGAGCGCCTGGTGGCCCAGGCACACGCCGAGCATCGGCGTGCGCGAGGCCGCGCACGCGCGGATGACCTGCTCGCTCTGACCGGCCTCCTTCGGGGTGCCAGGCCCCGGGGAGACCAGCACGCCGTCGAACACGGTGCCGTCGGCGTCGTGGAACCGACCCTCGGCGTCGGGCTCGGGCACGGCGTCGTTGCGCACGACGACGGTCCGGGCGCCGAGCTGGTCGAGGTAGCCGACGATCGTGTAGACGAACGAGTCGTAGTTGTCCACGACGAGGATGCGGGTCTGGTGGGTCATCGCGGGGCCTCCACGGACACGGCGCCGGCGGCGTCGGTCTGGATGTTGGGGTCGTTGAACGGCATGTACTCGGACACGACGGGGAACAGCCACTCGAAGCACGCGAGCACGACGGCGGCCGCGAGGACGAGCAGGATCAGCACCCGGACCCATGCCGGGCCGGGCAGCACGCGCCACAGCGCCCCGTACATCACGCGCTCCCTTCGGCCGCAGGGGCCGCCTGGCCGACCAGGTCGGGCGGCGTGCCGTCCTCGACGGGCATCCAGTAGTCCAGCTTCGCGTTGACGATGAACCGCGCCACGAGCGAGTTCAGCCCGATCGGGTGGCACGTCGTCAGGGTGAGGTACCGCTCCGTCGGCTCGACGCCGGGCTGCCACGGGACGGGCGCCACGGCCTCCACCTGGTCGGGCTTCACGGCCTGCATGTGGTCCACGCGGTACACGTACCAGACCCCGCCGGCCTCCACGACGATCGGGTCACCGATCTCGAGCTCCTCCACGTCGTGGAAGATCTTGCCGTACGTCTGCCGGTGCCCGGCGAGGGAGAAGTTGCCGACGGCGCCCGGCATGACGGTCTCGGGGTAGTGCCCCGCCTGGCCCTGGTCGAGGATCGAGCGCTTGTCCGTCCCCTCGGCGATCGGCATCATCTTGCCGTCCCAGCGCGGCACGTAGAGCGTGCCCCACACCTCGCCGAGGGCGGGCGCCTCCATGACCGGCGGCTCGTCCCGGCGCACGGCCGTCGCGACGTCCGCGGCGTCCGGCGTGGGCGCGTCCATCTCCTCCAGGACCTGCGCCTGCACGCGGTCCGCCTGCACGTCCGTCCACCAGAGCTGCCAGACGACGTACAGCCCCAGCAGGATCCCGAGCGTGATGAGCAGCTCCCCGACGACGCCGACGACCGTCGAGACCGCGCCGCGCCCCGAGGAGCGGCGGCCCGCGTGCCGCACCGGCGCGGGGGCGGTGGCCGTCACGACGCCACCGCGTCGGAGGGCCGGGCGTAGCGGAGCTCGAGCGCGCCCTCGTAGCCGGGGAGCTCGAGGTCGGACCTGTCCTCGACGGACCAGCCCAGGTTCACGGCGTCGACGTACTCCTGGTACACCTGCACGCCGGGCGAGCGCTCCAGGGCGTCGCGCAGCGCCTCGGGGTCGCCCACGGCCTCCACGACGTAGGGCGGCGAGTACACGCGGCCGTGCAGCAGGAGGATGTTGCCCGCGCAGCGGAACGCCGACGTCGCGGTGACGCGCTGACCCTGGAGCGTCATCGCCTCCGCGCCACCGGCCCACAGGGCGTTGACGACGGACTGGATGTCCTGCTGGTGCACGACGAGGTCGTCCGGGCGGATCTGCGGCGGGTAGTTGCCCTCCGGGGGTGCGTCGTCGAGCGAGACGGACAGGCCCGTGCCGCTGACCGGCGTCGTGCCGGCCGCGACCGCGGTGCGCGACGCGAGGTCGGGATCGACGCCGGCCGGCGCGTCGCCGGTCTGCGACAGTCCTGCGATCTCCTCCGTGAGCGCGTCGACCTGGGCCGAGAGCTCCGCCACGCGGTCCGACTCGCGGTCGACGAGCTGCGCGAGATTCTCGGGGTGACGCGAGTCGTCGCCCCGGGCGAGGCGCGCGTTCGCCGTGAACATCACGCCGGCGAGCGCGAGGACGAGCGCGACGGTCACGGCGGACCGGACCCGGCGGGAGCGCGGCGGCACAGCGGGGGCAGCGGGCGACGGCGCGGGACCGGCCGCGACCGCCTCGGCGGGGTCGTCGGGCGTCGCGGAGGCGGGGTCGGTGCTGCTCACGCGACCGTCTCCTTCCTGGGCGGACGAGGTCGTCGGCCGTCTCTCCGGTGTGTCTCTGCCGTGCGTCTGTCGTGTCGTCGCCGCCGCGACAGGGCCGTTGCCCGCGCGCGGTGTCCGTGCCTATTGTGTGCGCCCACTACGCTAGTCGACGAACGTCGTCCACGATCGTGACGGACCCGTGCTCCTACGGAGCCTCCCGGCGCGTCGACGACCTTCGCCCGAGCCATGCACGGTTCCTGCACGACGACGGCAGGCGTCCGCTCCCGCGGTGCGTCCCGACGCCGCCGGCAGCGGACCCCACCAGGACAGGAGCCCACCCTCGTGCCCGAGTCGAAGTCGCGCAAGAAGCCCAAGCCGCAGCGTCCGCCGAGCGTGCCCAAGCCCGAGTCGGGCAACCCGCGCTGGCTCGTGCCCACGATGCTCGGGCTCATGCTCGTCGGGCTGGCGTGGATCGTGCTGTTCTACCTCAGCGGGTCCGCGCAGCTCCCGATCCCGGCGCTGGGCGCCTGGAACCTCGGCGTCGGCTTCGCGTTCATCATCGCGGGCTTCGCGCTCACCACGCGCTGGAAGTAGGCGGTCCGACGGCGGCCGCGCGCCTCGGGGCGCGCGGCGAGCCGGGCGAGCCGTGAGGTGCGGAATGACACCGGCGTAGTTCCACACCTGTGAGTAACCCTGGGGATAACTCACCGGGACCGCGACCCGGGATCAGCCGACGAGGTGTCCGACCTGGTCCGCCGAGGCATAGGTCAGCCATGCTGCCGCGACGAGCGCGACCGCGACGACCGCCGTCGCGCCCACCGAGACCACGGTGCGGCGTTCCTTCGGCGCGTACGCGTACGCGGCCCCGAGGACGAGACCGACGACGAGCCCACCGAGGTGCGCCTGCCACGCGATGCCGGTGAAGAAGAGACCGATCGCGAAGTTGATGCCGATGAGGACGACGATCTGCATCGCGTTACGACCGGTGCGCCGCAGCACGAGCAGGATGGCGCCGAAGAGCCCGAACACGGCGCCCGAGGCACCGACCACGGGCTGGTACCACCCCTCCGACGTCGGACCGCCGGCGAGGACGAGGTAGCCGACCGAGCCGCCGATCGCCGACAGCAGGTAGAGCGCGACGAAGCGCCAGCGGCCGAGCATCTGCTCGAGGAAAGGCCCCGTGACCCACAGCGCGTACATGTTGAAGAGGATGTGGACGGGGCTCGTCGAGTGCAGGAACGCCGACGTGAGGAACCGGTACGGCTCGTCCTCGCCGATGACCGGTGCGAACCACCACAGTCGCGTCCACTCGCCGCCGGTGACGAGCTGGAGGATCCAGCTCACGACGCAGAGGCCGATGATCGTGAACGTCACGACCGGCGGGCCACCGCGGACCCTGCCGCCCAGTGCGCTGCGCTGCGACGGCGCCTGCCGGGCCGCCTCGCGCACGCAGTCGACGCACTGGATGCCGACGGCTGCGGGGCGCTGGCACTCGGGGCACGCGGGGCGGCCGCAGCGCTGGCAGCGCACGTACGACACCCGGTCCGGGTGCCGCGGGCACACGGGCGGGACGGCAGGACCGTCGTGCGGTCCGGCCGTCCCGTACGCGGGCGGGCCGGGGGGCCCGGGAGGTGTGGTCGAGATGGTCAGTCCTCGATGGTGACCGAGGTGATGACGATGTCCTCCTGCGGGCGGTCGCCCGGGCGGGTCGGCGTCGTGTTGATCGCGTCGACCACCGCGCGGGACTCGTCGTCCGCGACCTCGCCGAAGATCGTGTGCTTGCCGTTGAGCCAGGTGGTGGGGACCGTCGAGATGAAGAACTGCGACCCGTTGGTGCCCTCGACCTCGCCCGTGACCGGGTTGCGGCGCAGGCCCGCGTTCGCCATCGCCAGGAGGTAGGGGCGGTCGAACTGGAGCTCGGGGTGGATCTCGTCGTTGAACGTGTAGCCGGGGCCGCCCGTCCCGGTGCCCAGCGGGCAGCCGCCCTGGATCATGAAGTCCTGGATCACGCGGTGGAAGATCAGTCCGTCGTAGAACGGCTCGGTGCGCTCTGCGCCGGTGCGGGGGTCGGACCACGTCGTGGTGCCCTTCGCGAGCCCGACGAAGTTCGCCACCGTCTTCGGGGCGTGGTTCGGCAGGAGCTCGATCCGGATGTCACCTGCGGTCGTGTGGAGGGTTGCGAACATGGGCACCATCCTCCCACGAGACCCGCGCGCGACCCGTCCGACGCGATGTCTCGCGGGTCGGGCACGGTGGTGGCAGAGTGGTCGGAAACGCCCATCGCATCCGCCCTTTCGTCCCGTCGGACGACGACCCCGGGGAGCACGCATGACCCGTTCTCGCTCAGCGAGCGACTCCGTCAAGGACACGCTCGAGTCGATCGACACCGAGAAGCTCAAGGACCAGGCCGCGCAGGCCGCCGCGACCGCGCAGAGCGCCGCGACCCAGCTCGCGGACCAGGCCAAGGACGCGGCCGTCCACGCCAAGGAGTGGGGCACGCCCAAGGTCGAGGCGTTCCTCGAGTGGCTCCAGCCGCGCGTCGAGAAGGCGTGGCAGGACAGCATCCAGGCCGCCGCGCCGCGCGTCGAGAAGGCCGCGGGCAAGGCCGCGCCCGCGATCGACACCGCGCACGACAAGCTCGTCGACGACGTGCTGCCGAAGATCGTCGCGAGCTTCAACGCCGCTGCCGCCAGTGCCGCCGACTCCGCCCAGCGCGCGGCCGACAACGCGGCCGAGGCGACCGCCGCGGCATCCGCCGCCGCGGCGGCGGCGACCGGCCGGAAGGGGCGCAAGCTCGCCAAGGAGGCGCAGAAGGCCGCCGCCGAGGCCGCGAAGCAGGCGCAGAAGGCCGCGGGCAAGGCCGGCAAGAAGGCCTCGAAGCACGCGGACAAGGCGGCGGAGAAGGCGGCAGCCAAGCTCGCCGCCGCGGCCGACAAGGCGGCGGCGAAGGCCGCCGAGGCCGACGCCTCGAAGGGCAAGGGCCGCACCCTCTGGTGGATCGCCGGCGGCGTCACCGCCGCGGGCGTCGGCTACGTCCTCTATCGCCGCGCCCAGCCCACGACCGACCCCTGGGCCGAGCCGTGGGAGCAGGAGGAGCAGCAGGTCCACTTCGACGACGTGGTCGGCGACGCCCGGCACGCCGTCGGGGACGCCGCCGAGTCGCTGGGCGAGGCCGCGGGAGTCGCCGTGGCGAAGGGCCGCGAGGCGACCGACAAGCTCGCCGAGCGCGCCGCCGAGGTCCGCGACGACGTCAGCGACCGCGTCAGCGACGCCGTCTCCGACGCCAAGGACGCCGCCAAGAAGGCCACCAGCCGCGCCCGCAGCACCACCCGCGGCACGGCTTCCTCGGCCAAGGACGCGGCGGAGGACGCGAAGGACGACCTCGGCGACGCCGGCAAGAAGGCGCGCGAGGCGGCCGAGGCCGCCGCGGAGGACGCCGCCAAGAAGGCCGACGACGTCTGACCTCGCAGGACGGCGTGCCGAGCGCTCGCACGCGAAGGGCCCCACCGCGCGGTGGGGCCCTTCGTCGTCTCCGCGGACGGCCCGCCGGCCAGGCCGCTGACCAGCCCGCTGACCAGGCTTCCGGACCGGACGACGAGCGTGCGCCGTCGGTGCGCTTCCTCACGTCTCGCGCAGCTACGCCGGTGCGACCGCGGCGAGGCACAGCATCGCGACGCCGAGGCCGAGGTCGAGCACGAAGCACGCCTCCGCGAGGGAGCGCGGCACGACCCGGTCCCTGACGAAGTGGACGACGTCCCACGCGGCGTGCCCGACGGCGGCCAGCGCCGCGAGGTAGAGAGCGGGCACGGGGCCCACCATCATGGCCGTGAGCGCGACGGCGCTGAAGCCCAGGAACCCCAGGGCCTGGATGCCCAGCTCGCGGCGGTCGACGCCGGCGCCCCGGAGGAGGCCCAGCACCGCGAACGCCGCGCCCAGGACGAGCACCGTCACGGTGGGGTCGAGCCCGGTGACGCGCGCGAGGACGACGGCGACGATCGCTCCTCCGACCACGATCCAGCCGCTGCGCCGTGACCCGATCGCGCTGGCCGCGAGGTAGCACGCCGAGGCGATGACGATGATCATCGCGGTCACGTGCGCGTCGGCGCCGTTCGTGACGTTGAGGAGGAGAGCGAGCAGTCCCACGAGGGACGGCCACCGCTCCAGCAGATGGCGGCCCGGTCCGTGGTCACGGTGGGCGTCGTGGTGCTGCGCGGGATCGAGACGGGGCTGCTGTGTGTCCATGGTCGCGAGTCTGGGCCGGGGCCGCGCACGACGGACCCGTGAATCACGCACGGGACACCCGTGCGGACGCTGACCGAGGGCGCGTCAGACCCAGCCGTTCTCGCGGGCGATGCGGTACGCCTGGGACCTGTTGTCGGCCCCGAGCTTGCGGCTGACCGACGCCAGGTAGTTGCGCACCGTGGCCGGCGACAGGAACAGCTCTCGAGCCACGTCGCGGACAGCACGGTCCTGCTGCGCGGCCGCCAGCACGGCCGTCTCCCGGACGGTCAGCGGCGACGGGGCCACGGTCAGGGCGTCCGCGGCCAGGACGGGATCGACGTAGCGCTGCCCCTCGTGGACCCGCCGGACGACGTCCGCCAGCGCCGCGCCTGGCGCCCCCTTCGCGAGGAACCCCCGTGCCCCCGAGGCGAGGGCCTCGCGCAGCACGTACGGGTGACCGTGTCCGGTGAGGATCACGCCCGCGCACCGGGGGAGCGCTCGGGCCAGCTCCGCGATGACGCCGAGCCCGTCCACCTCGGGCATGTGCAGGTCGACGACGGCGACGTCGGGCGCGTGGCGCAGCGCTCGGTCGATCGCCTCGCGGCCGTCGCGGGCGGTGGCGACGACGTCCACGTCCGGCTCCCGTTCCAGAAGTCCGACCAGAGCCTCCCGTATCAGCTCGTCGTCCTCGGCGAGGAGCACCCGGATCCGTTCGCTCATCACCACCTCCCCGACGGCGCCGAGCGGCTCACCCGGACCACGAAGCGGTCGTCCCCGTCCGGGCCCGCGACGAGCTCCGCACCGACGGCACCGGCCCGTGCCGCGAGGGCCGCCAGACCGGTCCCGCCGGCTGCGTCGGACCCGACCGCGGGTCGGACGCCGTCGTTCTCCACGCTCAGCGTCGTCACCGGTCCCTGCACCACGACGCGGATCGATGCCGTGCGGGCGTCGCTGTGCCGCAGGACGTTCGTGACGGCCTCGCGGACGACCGTCGCGAAGAGCCCGGCGAGCGAGGGCGGCACGGCGGCCAGCATCTGGGGATCGGCGGCGACCGACGGGGTGATCCCCGCCGAGCGGAGCACGAGGTCCGCCGACCGCAGCTGCGACGGGAGGTCCGTCACGGCCTCTCCGTGGATCGTGCGCCGGGCCTCCTGGAGCGTGCCGGCCGCGAGGTCGCGGATGCTCCGGCTCTCGCCCGCGGCCGCATCGGGGTCTCGCGCGGCCAGGTCGGCGGCTCGCTCGGCCTTGAGCGCTATCACGGCGAGGCGCCGTCCGAGCACGTCGTGCAGCTCTCGGCCGACACGCAGCCGTTCCTCGGCCACCGCGAGGCGTGCCTGTGCCTCCCGTCCGTCCTGCGCGGACCACCACAGCCGGTGCAACCAGACCAGCGCCTGGCACATCGCCCACACGGTGAGGGCGACGCCGATGGTCGTGACGACGCTGGGAAGGGGCGCACCGTCGAAGACTGCGCCGCCTGCCGCGGCAGCACCACCCAGGACGACGGCTGCCACGACGCCGCTGCGCCAGCCGGCCAGGCCCGCGGCGGCGACGACGAAGCCCGCGAGCCACGGCCAGGGCTCCTCACCCGGCTCGGCCCACGAGAACGTCGGGGCCCAGAGCGCCAGGGTGAGCGCGATCAGCCCGGCGACCTTCCACCTCCGGGACGCCCGGTCCGGGGCGGGAGCGACGGCGTCGAGGAGGACGAGCAGCAGCGCGAGTCCGAGGAGGACCAGAGCGCCGACGAAGACCACCGTGCGCAGAGGCGTCGGCGGCTCGGTGAACGACATCGCGATGATCGGCGCCCACGCGAAGCTGGCCAGGAGGAAGCCCAGCACGATCCAGCGCGGAGTCCGTCGAGGCTGCGCCTGGGTCACGTCCTCGCCCCCCTTCCCCACCTCGACCGGCGGAGTAGGAGCGAGCGTAGCCGCACGCTCGACGGGGCAACCTGGCGCGCAGCGCTCGGGAGAGTGCTGCTTGGCCGTCCTCGGACAGCAAGAAGGACCCCCGACGGCAGACGTCGGAGGCCCTTCGGTGGTGGAGCCAGGGGGACTCGAACCCCCAACCCCCTGCTTGCAAAGCAGGTGCGCTACCAATTGCGCCATGGCCCCGGGTGACGCGGCCGGGGCCGGTCAGGAGTGAGACGTGCTCACTCGAAGGTGTCGGTGACCTCTGCCCAGAGGTCGCGCTCGGCGTTGTCCTCCGTGTACTTGCGCCACAGGAGATACCCGGCGCCGGCGGCGAGGAGCAGGACGAGAAGCTTCTTCATGACGTTCCCCCTCGAGTGGGTTCGGCAGTGGGCCTAAGAGGACTTGAACCTCTGACCTCTTCCTTATCAGGGAAGCGCTCTAACCGTCTGAGCTATAGGCCCGTACGCGCCTCGCCGGACAGCCCCGGGGGGCCGCTCCGCTCGCAGGCAGCGATTGAGGTTACCCCACCGGGAGCCGCAGACCCAAACCGAGGGGTCCGTGACCCCCGGTCCGGGAGCCGCCCTGGGTCAGTCGTCCGTGAGCGTGAGGTGCACGCCGCCCACGAGCGCGGCGACGATGTTGTACAGGAACGCCATGATCGTCGACAGCGCGGTGATGATCACCACGTTCACGACGCCCAGCAGCGTGGCGATGGAGATCACCCGGCCGAACGCGACGTACTGCTGGATGTCCACGTCGGTCTCGGTGCCGACGATCTGCGTGAACAGGTCCTCGATCTTCGCGAAGACCATCATCCCGTCGAGGACGTACCAGACCACGGCCGTCGCGACGACGGTCATGATGCCGATCGCGACCGCCAGCAGGAAGCCGAGCTTCATCGCGGACCAGGGGTCGATGCGCGAGACCGCGAGCCTGACGCGGCGCGGGCCGCCGTCGTGCCGGACCGTGGGCGTCGCGCCCGTCGCGGTCCCGACGGCGGGCGTGGCACCGGTGAGCGGGGTCGCGGAGCCGGACACGCCGGCCGCGGAGTAGTGCAGCGAGGCCGCCGCCGGGGCGTTCGTCGCGGCCGAGGCCGCCGAGGTGGTCGTGGGCACGCGCCTCACCGTCTCGTCGTCGATCTCGTCGTGACCGGTCTGCTGAGGGTCGGACTCCGCCGGTGCGGCCGGGACCGCCGCAGAGACCTTCTTGGCCGCGGTCTTCGCCGCGGCGATGGCCGCAGCGGCCGCCTTCACGGCACCCGCGCGCGCGACGGCGACGCGGCTCTCGCCCGACGCCCGCTCCATCCCGTCGTCGTCGACCCCGCGCTCCTGGCCGGTCTGGCTCCCGGACTGGCTCGGAGGCGGCGGCGGGGGCGGCGGCGGGACGGCGCCCGACGCCGAACCGTTCGACGCGCCGTTCGACTCCGCGTGCTTGCTCGCCGTGGACGCGCCCGCGCGCGAGGTCGTGTCCGTGTCCGGACGCGGCACGGTCAGCCGGGGCGTGATCGTCGGCGGTGCGTTGTTCTCGCTGCTCATCTGGTTTCCTCGGTGGTTCCGGGGGCCGGCTCGGTCCCGCTCGCCCCGTCGGACGAGGCGGTCGGGTCGATGATCGGTGCGCTGCTCGTGTCGGTGCCGACCGGGGCCGTGCCGGTCCCGTCCTCGCCCTCCACGGTATCCCGATCCTCTCCGAGGCGACGCTCGACGTTCCGCGCGACCGCGATGATGCGGTCACCCTTGTCGGGCTTCGCGAACGTCACCCCCTGCGTGTTGCGGCCCGTGAGGTTCACCTCGTCGACCGCGGACCGCACGATCTTCCCGCGTTCCATGATCACCAGCACCTCGTCGTCGGCCTCTGTCACCAGAGCCCCCACGAGATCTCCACGAGCCTCCACCAGGTTCGCGACCTTGATGCCCAGCCCGCCGCGCCCCTGGACCCGGTACTCGTCGATCCGCGTGCGCTTGGCGAAACCGCCCTCGGTCACGACGAAGAGGTCCGAGCCCTCCTCGACCACGTCCGCCGAGAGGAGCTCGTCGCCCTCGCGGAACTTCATGCCCGTCACGCCCGACGTCGCGCGGCCGAGCGGCCGCATCGTGTCGTCGGCCGCGGGGAAGCGGATCGACTGGCCCTTGCGCGAGACGAGGATGAGGTCGTCGTCGGCGTCCACGAGGAGCGCCGCGACGAGCTCGTCGGGCGTGCCCGACTCGTCCTCGCGCAGGTTGATCGCGATGAGCCCGCCCGACCGCGGCGAGTCGTACTCGGACAGCCGCGTCTTCTTGACGAGGCCGCGGCGCGTCGCCAGGACCAGGTACTCCGCGGCGTCGTAGTCGCGCAGGTCGAGCACCTGCGCGATCTTCTCACCGGGCTGGAACGCGAGCAGGTTGGCCACGTGCTGCCCCTTGGCGTCGCGACCGCCCTCGGGGAGCTCGTACGCCTTGGCGCGGTAGACCCGCCCGAGGTTCGTGAAGAACAGCAGCCAGTGGTGCGTCGTCGTCACGAAGAAGTGGTCGACGATGTCGTCCTCGCGCAGCTGCGCGCCGCGCACGCCCTTGCCGCCACGCTTCTGCGCCCGGTAGCTGTCGCTGCGCGTCCGCTTCACGTAGCCGCCGCGCGTGATGGTGACGACCATCTCCTCCTCGGCGATGAGGTCCTCGATGGAGACCTCGCCGTCGAACGGGAGGATGGTCGTGCGCCGCTCGTCGCCGTACTTGGCGACGATCTCGCCCATCTCCTCGCCGACGATCGTCCGCTGGCGCTCCGGCTTGGCGAGGATGTCCTCGTAGTCGAGGATCTTGCGCTCGAGCTCGTCGTGCTCGTCGAGGATCTTCTGCCGCTCCAGCGCGGCCAGACGGCGGAGCTGGAGGTTGAGGATCGCCGTCGCCTGGACCTCGTCCACGCCCAGCAGCTCCATGAGGCCCGTGCGCGCCACCTCGACGTCGGGGGAGCGACGGATGAGCGCGATGACCTCGTCGAGCGCGTCGAGCGCCTTGAGGTAGCCGCGCAGGATGTGGATGCTGCGCTCGGCCTCGGCGAGCAGGTAGCGGGTGCGCCGCACGACGACGTCGAGCTGGTGGGTCGTCCAGTGGCGGACGAACGCGTCGAGGCTCAGCGTGCGGGGGACGCCGTCCACCAGCGCGAGCATGTTCGCGCCGAACGTGTCCTGGAGCTGGGTGTGCTTGTAGAGGTTGTTGAGCACGACCTTCGCCACGGCGTCGCGCTTGAGCACGATCACGAGGCGCTGGCCCGTGCGGCCCGACGTCTCGTCGCGGATGTCGGCGATGCCCTGGACGCGGCCGTCCTTGACGAGGTCGGCGATCTTCGCCGCGAGGTTGTCCGGGTTCACCTGGTAGGGGAGCTCGGTGACGACCAGGCACACGCGGCCCTGGATCTCCTCGACGTTGACCACCGCGCGCATCGTGATGGAGCCGCGTCCGGTCCGGTACGCCTCCTCGATGCCCTTGTGGCCGAGGATCGTCGCGCCGGTCGGGAAGTCCGGGCCCTTGATGCGCAGCAGGAGCGCCGCGAGGAGCTCCTCGCGGGTCGCCTCGGGGTGGTCCAGGTGCCACTGGACGCCCTCGGCGACCTCGCGCAGGTTGTGCGGCGGGATGTTCGTCGCCATGCCGACGGCGATGCCCGCCGAGCCGTTGACCAGCAGGTTCGGGAACCGCGACGGCAGGACCGCCGGCTCCTGCGTGCGGCCGTCGTAGTTGTCCTGGAAGTCGACGGTGTCCTTGTCGATGTCCCGGACCATCTCCATGGCGATCGGGGCCATGCGGCACTCGGTGTACCGCGGGGCGGCCGCCGGGTCGTTGCCGGGAGAGCCGAAGTTCCCCTGGCCGGCGACGAGCGGGTACCGCAGCGACCAGTCCTGCACGAGGCGCACGAGCGCGTCGTAGATCGCGCTGTCGCCGTGGGGGTGGAACTTGCCCATGACGTCGCCGACGACGCGCGAGCACTTCGAGTACGACCGGTCCGGCCGGTAGCCGCCGTCGTACATCGCGTACAGCACGCGGCGGTGCACGGGCTTGAGGCCGTCGCGGACGTCCGGCAGGGCACGCCCGACGATGACGCTCATCGCGTAGTCGAGGTACGACCGCTGCATCTCGAGCTGGAGGTCGACCTGCTCGATGCGCCCGTGGTGCACCGCGACCGCCGTCCCGTCGGCGTGCACGATCTCCTCGGCCCCGTCGCCGGGAGCCGCGGGCTCGGTCTCGGGGTTCTGCTCGTCGCTCACGGTCTACCTCGTTCGTTCGTTCGTGCGTGCTCGCTGTGCTCGTCGCCTGCCGCGGTCCGCGCCGCCGGGGCGCGTTCGCGGGCCGGTCGCCCGCGCGGGGCGGGCGCCGGCTGGTCAGATGTCAAGGAACCGCACGTCCTTCGCGTTCCGCTGGATGAAGCTGCGGCGGGACTCGACGTCCTCGCCCATGAGGACGGAGAAGATCTCGTCCGCGGCGGCGGCGTCGTCCAGGGTGACCTGGTTGAGCGTGCGGTGCTCGGGGTCCATGGTCGTGTCCCACAGCTCCGAGTAGTCCATCTCGCCCAGACCCTTGTAGCGCTGGATCCCGTTCTCCTTGGGGATCCGCTTGCCGGCGGCCTGCCCGGACGCGAGGAACGCGTCGCGCTCCTTGTCCGAGTAGACGTAGTCGTGCGGCGCGTTCGACCACTTGAGCCGGTACAGCGGCGGCTGCGCGAGGTACACGTGCCCGTTCTCGATGAGGGGGCGCATGTACCGGAAGAGCAGCGTGAGCAGGAGGGTCGCGATGTGCTGGCCGTCGACGTCCGCGTCGGCCATGAGGACGATCTTGTGGTAACGCAGCTTGGTGAGGTCGAAGTCCTCGCCGATGCCCGTGCCGAACGCCGTGATGATCGACTGGACCTCCTGGTTGGAGAGGGCCCGGTCGAGGCGCGCGCGCTCGACGTTGAGGATCTTGCCGCGGATCGGGAGGATCGCCTGCGTCTGCGGGTTGCGACCGCGGACGGCGGAACCGCCGGCCGAGTCACCCTCGACGATGAAGATCTCGCACTCCTCGGCGCGGTTCGACTGGCAGTCGCGCAGCTTGCCGGGCATGCCGCCCGACTCCAGCAGGCCCTTGCGGCGCGTGGCCTCGCGCGCCTTGCGGGCCGCGATGCGCGCCTGGGACGCCTGGATCGCCTTGCGGATGACGTCGCGCCCCTCGTTCGGGTGCGAGTCGAACCAGTCGGTGAGCTGCTCGTGGACGACGCGCTGGACGAACGTCTTCGCCTCGGTGTTGCCGAGCTTCGTCTTCGTCTGGCCCTCGAACTGGGGCTCGCCGAGCTTGACGGAGACGACGGCGGTCAGGCCTTCGCGGATGTCGTCGCCCGTGAGGTTGTCGTCCTTCTCCTTGAGGATGCCCTTGTCGCGCGCGTAGCGGTTGACCAGCGAGGTCATCGCCGCGCGGAAGCCCTCCTCGTGCGTGCCGCCCTCGGTCGTGGAGATGGTGTTCGCGTACGTGTGCACGGACTCGGAGTACGCGCTGGTCCACTGCATCGCGATCTCGACCGAGATCCGCTTCTCGGTGTCCTCCGACTCGAAGTCGATGACGTCGGGGTGGACGAGCTCGACCTTCTTCGCCGAGTTGAGGTGCTTGACGTAGTCGACGAGGCCGCCGTCGTACTTGTACGAGACGGTGCGAGCCGGGGTGGACGCGCCCGACGTCGTGTCGTCCGCCTCGGAGACGCCGTCCGCGTCGGCCGCCCCGTCGCCCCCGGTGACCTCGTCGCCGGTGTCGAGGTGGGCGGGACGCTCGTCGGTCAGCGTGATGTGCAGACCCTTGTTGAGGAACGCCATCTGCTGGAAGCGGGCGCGCAGGGTCTCGAAGTCGTACTCGGTCGTCTCGAAGATCCCCGGGTCGGCCCAGAAGGTCTGCGTGGTCCCCGTCTCGTCCGACGGCTCGAGCCGCTCGACGGGCGTCACCGGGTTGCCGCCCTCGGTGAACTCCTGGCGCCACGAGTACCCGTCACGACGGACCTCGGACACCATGCGCGTCGAGAGCGCGTTGACGACGGACATGCCGACGCCGTGCAGCCCACCGGAGACCGCGTACCCGCCGCCGCCGAACTTGCCGCCCGCGTGGAGGATCGTCATGACGACCTCGAGCGTCGGCTTGCCCTCGGTCGGGTGGATCGCGACGGGGATGCCGCGGCCGTTGTCGACGACGCGGACGCCGCCGTCCGCGAGGAGCGTCACGTCGATCGTGTCCGCGTGCCCGGCGAGGGCCTCGTCCACAGAGTTATCCACAATCTCGTACACAAGATGGTGGAGGCCCCGCTCGCCGGTCGAGCCGATGTACATGCCCGGACGCTTGCGGACCGCCTCGAGGCCCTCGAGGACGGTGATGTTGCTCGCGTCGTAGCCGCCGCCCGCCGAGGGTGCCGCCTCCGCGGACGCCGTCGGGTCGGAGATGGCGGTGTCGGTGTGGTCTGCCACGGGCAGGACTGCTCCTCGTCGTCGTGCAGACTGCGCCCGCGTTCGCGCGGAAGCAGGGCGCTGCTGCTCAAGGGTTCCGGGCCCGCACCACGGTCGGCGTCGGCTCCTCCGCGAGGGTGGACGGTCGGCCGTGGACGGCTGGCCGCGCCTCCTCGGAAGGGCTGCGCGCACGGGTGGTGAACAGACCCGGAATGACCTCCCCAGTCTACCCGCCACGACCCGAATTCCGCGGATTGTGGCGCCCCTGGGGACATCTCCGAGGCCGTTCCCGACGTGATCCGTGCGGTGCCGTCGTGAGTTCTCCACATCGTTGTCCACAGGCCGTGCGTACAGGCGGCCCGACGGTCCGGCCACCCGTCGCCGGAACGCGCGCAGACCACCGCGCCGGGGCAGTCGTGGGAACGCTCCCGGTCCCGACAAGTCGGGAATCGGCATTTCGCCGCGAAGGTGGTCTAATACCACACACCATCCTGATTCGCGCGTCGTCCGCGCACGGAGTGATCGGCGCGCGGGCGGCCCGACCCCGAAGGGACCCTCACCCCGTGAAGAGACTCCTCGCGAGCGCTGCGGCGACAGCGCTCGCACTCGGCGGCCTGCTGGTAGCCACCGCGGCCCCCGCCTCCGCCCACAGCGGCGGACCCGTCGCCGACTGCCAGAGCCTGAAGGTCGACCTCTGGGCCTACGCACCCGGGAACGGGCTCACCGTCGTCGTCGACGGCAAGACGCTCGAGCCCCGCAGCTTCGACGGGCACTTCAAGAAGACCTACGATCTCGACCCGACCCAGGACCACACCTGGAGCGTCGCCGTCGACGCCTCGGACAACGACAGGTACGACAAGTCCTGGAAGGGCACGACGACGGCCTGCGAGGCTCCCGAGGAGGAGAGCCCGGTCCAGGTCGGCGTCTACGTCTACCCCAAGCTCGACCCGACGCGGGGTGCTGCCTGGGAGAACTCGGGGCCGCAGAAGCTCGTCACGAGCGACGAGGTCGCGCTGCCCGAGAAGCCCTGGGACAAGACGTGGCTCGTCGCGCCTCTCGACCTCGAGGCGGTGCGCGAGGTCGCCAGGACCATCGAGCCCGACGTGACCACCGAGGAGCTGTGCACCGCGTGGGCGGTCCAGCAGGACCTCGTCGACCTGCCCGGTGGCCTGGCCGAGCTCCCGACGGACATCCGCTACTCGCCCGACGGCAAGCACCTCGGCGAGTTCCCCGACGGCACCCTCATCTCCTGGGACCACCAGGACCTCGTGAAGCTCTTCCCCGAGGGTGCGTGCGACACGCCCGAGCCGGTCGACGAGGAGGTCGTCGCCCCCGCGACGCCGGTCGTCCCCTCCGCGGTCGAGGTGTGCGGTACCGAGCTGACGGAGGAGAACGTCCCGGCCGAGTCCGAGGAGTTCCGCTACACCGTCACGGCCGAGGGCGTCGTCGCGGAGCCGAAGGGCGCCACCGTGGAGTTCTCGGCGGAGACGGCCGAGCTCGGCTACGTCGTCGCCGAGGACGGCCGCAGCGCGCTCTTCCCGATCGCGGACCTGCTGCCGTCCGAGGAGGCCTGCGCGCTCGTCCCGGGCGCGATCGAGGCGGTCTGCGAGGGTGACGTGCCCTACCTCGGCTACGAGGTGGCCCTGCCCGAGGGGATCACGGTCGACGACGAGAACCCGCTGACGATCACGTTCCTGCACCCGAACGGTGGCGAGAACTACGTCGTGGAGGGCCAGCCGTTGAACGGGACGATCCTGTGGCCCGGCGCCTCGGCGGAGGAGCCGAAGCAGTGGCCCGGCTTCGTCCGCAACGAGGACGGGTCGTACACCGAGACCGAGGGCAACTACGCCTGGACGCGTGACGGTGTCGAGGTCCTCTTCGAGGTCAACCCGGCGTACTCGACGGTCGTGTCGTACCCGCCGGCGACGAGCGCGTGCGCCAACCCTCCCGTCGCGCCCGTCGCGGCCGAGGACGTCCCCGCGCCCGCGGGGGCGAGCGGTCCCGAGCTCGCCACGACCGGTGCGACCGTCGCCGGAGCCGCGGCGTTCGCGGCGCTGCTCGTCGGTGGCGGCGCGCTGGTGTTCTGGCTGCGCCGTCGCGTGCAGTCCTGACCTCATGACGTGGTGACCAGCGCCCCGGTCACCACCCGCGAGGCCCGCCGTGACCCGGTCACGGCGGGCCTCGTCGTCTGTCGGTACCGCCTCTGGTGCGTCTCTGATCGACGCGGCCCGCGGCGTCGGGCCCTCAGCCCCAGGTGTCGCGCGGGCCGGGTCCGCGGACCGACTTCTTGCCGCGCCGGAAGCTCGGCCCCGCCGGCCCGAGGACCGTGACCGTCTCCACGACGCCCTCGCCGACCTCGCGCGCGAGGCGCTCCAGCAGCTGCGGGGTGAGCAGCCGCACCTGCGTCGCCCACGCGGTCGAGTCGGCGCGCACGACGAGCACCTTGTCCTCGAAGGTCTCGGGCTCGCAGTGGTCCGCCACCTGGTCCCCGACGACCTCGCGCCACCGCCCGACGACACCGCCCACCGACACGTCGGCGACCCAGTCGCGCTCCCGCAGCAGGTGCGCGACGACGTCGCCCAGGAGCTGCGGGTCGCGTCCACCCGGCCGGGCGCCCGACGTGGGCGGGTCGGCCAGGATCCGGCGGCGAGGCTCCTGCCCCGGCCGCAGCCCCTTCGCCCGGGCCGCCGCCTTCGCGCGGTTGAGCGCCTGCCGTGCGACCTCCGCCGGCGGCGTCAGCTCCACGACGTCTCCGACGGGCACCCCGGTCGCCCGAGGCTCCACCTCGTCCCGGTCCTCGACGGTCTCGCGCGCCGACGCGGGGACGCCTGCCGAGGCGGCCGCCTTCTCCCGCTCCCAGGGCGGCCCACCGGCATCGGACGACGCCACGCCGCGCGATCCGTCACGGTTCGACACGGGTCACCGTCCCGTCGTGGACGGCGAACCGCGCCCCGTCCAGGAGGGCGGGGACGTCGTCGGGCACGGCCGCGGTGATGATGACCTGGCCGGCGTCCGCGACGAGCTCGGCCAGCCGCTCGCGCCGCCGGACGTCGAGCTCGGCGAACACGTCGTCGAGCACGAGCACCGGCTCGCCGTCGGGACCCCACTGGTCCGCCCACAGGAGGGAGTCGAGCCCCGCCGGCGCCCCGTCCTTGAGGAGGCGGTACGACGCGAGGCGCAGCGCGAGGGCGAACGACCACGACTCGCCGTGGCTCGCGTACCCCTTCGCCGGCAGGCCGCCGAGGGTGAGCACGACGTCGTCGCGGTGCGGCCCGACGAGGTTCACCCCGCGCTCGACCTCCTTCGCCCGCACCACCCGCATGGCATCCAGCATGCGCTGCTCGAGCGCCGGCGTGCCGGGGAGGGCCGACGTCGGACCGTCGCCGCCGGGGACCGTCTCACCCGGCGCCGGACCGGCGCCTCCGGCCCCGTCTGGGTCGAGCGCCTCGTCGACCGACGAGCGGTACGCGATCCGCGCCTCGCCCTGCCCGGCGCTGACCTGCTCGTACGCCTCGGCGACGTACGGCGTGAGTGCCGCCACGAGCTGGAGGCGCAGAGCCGTGATCTCGGCGCCGAGGCTCGCGAGCCGCGCGTCCCAGACCTCGAGCGTCGCGAGGGGGGACGACGCGCCCTCGGGCGCGTCGTCGTCCGGCGGCGGCTCCGCGGCCGCGGGACGGCGGGTCCCGCGGCCGCGACCCCGGAGCGCGGTCGCGGACTTGAGGAGCGCCCCCCGCTGGCGCAGCACCCGCTCGTAGTCCGCCAGGAGCGCGGCCACCCGCGGGACCAGGAGAACGGCGAGCTGGTCGAGGAACCGTCGACGACCGTCCGGGTCACCCTTGACCAGGGCGAGGTCCTCCGGCGCGAAGAGGACGGTCCGCACGATGCCGAGGACGTCGCGCGGCCGCTGCGCGGGCGACCGGTTGATGCGGGCCCGGTTCGCCCGGCCTGAGGCGATCTCCAGCTCGACCGTGCTCGCCCGGTCGCCCCGGACGACCCGCGTCCGGACGACGGCGCGTGCGGCGCCGGCGCGGACGAGCGCCGCGTCCCCCGCGACCCGGTGGCTCGCGAGCGTCGCCACGTACCCGATCGCCTCGACGAGGTTCGTCTTGCCCTGGCCGTTCTGCCCGACGAGGGCGTTCACGCCGGGGACGAGCTCGACGTCGACGGACTCGTAGGACCGGAAGTCGACGAGGGACAGGTGCGAGACGTACATCGGTTCAGCGAGAGGTCGAGGACGAGGCGGGCGGACGCCCCGGTCAGGCCGGGGGCTCGAGGGGTCCGGCCCCCGGGGAGGCCGGGCCCGCGGCCTTGACGGCGTGTCCGCCGAACTGCTGGCGCAGCGCCGCGACGGCCTTGAGCGCCGGGGACTGCTCCTGGCGGGAGGCGAAGCGCGCGAAGAGCGCGGCCGAGATGACGGGCAGCGGGACGGCGTTGTCGATGGCCTCGTCGACCGTCCAGCGACCCTCGCCGGAGTCGTCGACCCAGTCGTCGATCTCGGCGAGCTGGGGGTCCTCCTCGAGCGCCTTGACGAACAGGTCGAGGAGCCAGGACCGCACGACCGTGCCGCGCGTCCACGCCTTCATCGTGCCGTGCACGTCCTTGACGAGCTCGCTCTTCGCGGCGAGCAGCTCGTAGCCCTCCGCGTACGCCTGCATGAGGCCGTACTCGATGCCGTTGTGGACCATCTTGGCGAAGTGACCGGCACCGACCTCGCCGGCGTGGACGAAGCCCTCCTCGCGGGGGCCGTCGGGCCGCAGGGCGTCGAAGATGGGCATGGCGGCCTCGACGTGGACCGGGTCGCCGCCGACCATGAGGCCGTAGCCGTTCTCGAGACCCCAGACCCCGCCGGAGACACCGACGTCGAGGTAGCCCACACCCTTCTCGGCCAGCTCGGCGGCGCGCGCCTGGTCCTCCGCGTAGTACGAGTTGCCGCCCTCGATGACGAAGTCGCCCGCGCCGAGCAGGTCGCCGAGCTCGGTCACCACGCCACGCGTCGGCTCGCCCGCGGGCACCATGACCCACACGATGCGCGGACCGTCGTCGGGCAGGTCCGCGACGAGGTCGGCGAGGCTCGCGACGTCGGAGACCTCCGGGCGAGGGTCGTAGCCGACGACCTCGATGCCGGCCGCGCGGATGCGCGCCCGCATGTTGTTGCCCATCTTGCCGAGGCCGACGAGTCCGATGCGCGTGACCATGCGAGTCCTCCGGGGTGCGGTGAGGCGGTCGAGAGACAGGGCGGAGCCGTCCGCGCGGTCAGCCCGCGAAGCGGATCGGCACGAGCAGGTAGCGGTAGTGCGAGGAGTCCTCGCCGTCCAGCGAGTCCTGCCCGGTGAACTCCACGGGCTTGTTCGGGTGCGTGAAGCTCAGGCGCACGAAGTCCGTCCCGAGGGCCCCGAGACCGTCCAGGAGGAACTGGGGGTTGAAGGCCACCGAGATGTCCTCGCCCACGAGCACGGCCTCCAGCGCCTCGGACGCCTGCGCGTCGTCGCCCTGCCCCGCGTCGAGCACCACCTGCCCGTCCGTGAAAGACAGCCGGATCGGGGTGTTGCGCTCCGCGACGAGCGACACGCGCTTGGCCGCGTCGATGAGCGGAGCCGTGGGGACGACCGCGTGGATCGGGGTCTCGTCGGGGAACAGCCGACGCACGGCGGGGTAGTCGCCGTCGACGAGCTGCGACGTGGTGTGGCGGCCGCCCGCCTCGAAGCCGATGAGGTCCACCCCGGCCCCGGTGTTCAGACCGACGTTCACGAGGCCCGAGCTGCCGAGCGACTTCGCCACGTCGTTGAGGGTGCGTGCCCGGACGAGCGCGACCGCCGAGTAGCTGGGGGTGACAGGGGTCCACGTGAGCTCGCGGAGCGCCAGGCGGTAGCGGTCCGTGGCGAGGAGCGTGATCTTCTCGCCCTCGATCTCGACCCGGACCCCGGTGAGCAGGGGGAGCGTGTCGTCGCGGCTCGCCGCCACCGTGACCTGCGCGACGGCGTTCGTCAGCTCGTCGCCGGAGACCGTCCCCGAGAGCTCGGGCATGGCGGGCAGCGCGGGGTACTCGTCCACAGGCATGGTGAGGAGCGTGAAGCGGCTCGCGCCACACGTCACGGTGACCTTGCTGCCCTCGAGCACGACGTCGACCGGCTTCGCCGGGAGCGCGCGGGAGATCTCGGCGAGCAGACGACCGGACACGAGCACCGTGCCGGGCTCGCTCACCTCCGCGGGGATCTCCGAGCGGGCCGAGACCTCGTAGTCGAAGCTCGACAGGCCGATCGTCCCGGACGCGTCGGCCTCGAGCCGCACCCCGGCGAGCACCGGAGCAGGCGGGCGGGTCGGCAGGGTCCGCGCCGTCCAGGTCACCGCGTCGGCCAGGACATCACGCTCAACCCGGAACTTCATCCCACACCCTCTCGTCCCAACGTCCTGATCGGACTCGATCTTCACATGTGCCGTCCGGCTGCGCCTCGGCGCACGGCTCGTCGTCGGGCTGAGTGACGTCCTGACCGCCCGGGCGAGAGCCGTGGCGGGGGACGCGAGGAGCTCGGGTCGCAGGTCCGCGCACACGTGTCGTGCATGAACCCTACGCGAGGAGCAGGTCGGGAGGAACTGGAACGACGTGCCTGGGGACGGTCCTGTGCACCGACGTCGACGTGGTGTCGGCCGGTGCGCCTGCCCCTTCCGTCGGCATGCCGATGGCCGGTCGGCGGCTGGTGCGGGATCGTGGTCGGGGCAGGTCGCGCGGGTCGGCCGCCGGAGCCTGATGAAGGCGTGTGGAATTCCCCCTTGATCAAACCTTCGTCGTCGTCATAGGGGTTGTGGAATGCGTGGAAAACGGGTGTCAGTGCAGGTCAGGACCCGGAAACGCGTGTGGACAAACCCGTGGTCTGGCTGTGGGAAAGTCGCACGGCCTGTGGGCGAGCGATCTGTCCCCACACGTCGTCCACCGTGGAGCACCTCGTCGTCCACACCGTAGGGCCGGTCGTCCACAGTTATCCACAGAAGCGTGCACAGCAGCCGCCTCCGAGCGCCGTCCACAGACTGTGCACGACGCACCGTTTCCACAGGCCTCCCGGGAAAAACGCTCGGTACTCCGCGGATTGTGGAGAGCCGCTGGGTGCTGTGGGCGAACGCGGGTCCCCAGATCACGCGGATGTCACAACTCACAGATGCCCTGTGGATGACTGTGGACAACTCGACCCACACGCTGTGTACGAAGCGTTCTTCCGGGGTCGCCAGGCTATGTCGGGACGTTCGTGAGGGCTGTATCCACAGGACGATGCACCTCAGTGGGCATCTCTGTGGATCGGTGTGGACGAGGCGGAGGAGGACGTCGCCAGACGGTGCGGCGGAGGCACCGGTCGTCGCCGACGTGGCCGCACGGGCACCTGGGCGGGCGGGAGAGCCGGTGCGGGAACGTGACACGGTCCTGCTCGCGCGGGAGCCCGGCATGGACCCATGACGGGAGCGCGCTGCGGAACGAGGATCGGCACGGTTGGAAGCGTCGAGCGCGTCGAGACCCGACGCCGCGGGCGCGTGACGGGGAGCGTGCGGTCGTGCAGGAGCCGTGCAGCCTCCCGTGCGGGGCGTAGGGAGGCCACGGTGGATCGACGGACCGGGTCGGACCTTCCCGACGGCGTGCGCGGGCCGGCCCACGGCGACGCGCCTCAGCCCCGGTGCTGCTGCTTGATCCTGCTCGTCAGCTCGGTGACCTGGTTGTAGGTGGACCGTCGCTCCGCCATCTGCTCGGTGATCTTGCGGTTCGCGTGCATGACCGTCGTGTGGTCGCGCCCGCCGAACTGCTGGCCGATCTTCGGCAACGAGAGGTCGGTCAGCTCGCGGCACAGGTACATGGCGATCTGCCGCGCGGTGACGAGGACGCGCGAGCGCGAGCTCCCGCAGAGGTCGTCGATCGTCAGGCCGAAGTACGCGGCCGTCTGCGCGATGATCGCGGCGGGGGTGATCTCCGCGCTGTCCTCGTCGGTGATGAGGTCCTTGAGGACGATCTCGGCGAGCGGGAGGTCGACCTGCTGGCGGTTGAGGTTCGCGAAGGCCGTCACCCGGATCAGCGCACCCTCGAGCTCGCGGATGTTCGTCGAGATGCGGGAGCCGATGTAGGAGAGCACGTCGTCCGGAGCCGCGAGCCGCTCGCTCGATGCCTTCTTGCGGAGGATGGCGATGCGCGTCTCGAGGTCCGGCGGCTGGACGTCGGTGATGAGACCCCACTCGAAACGGGAGCGGAGTCGGTCCTCGAACCCGTTGAGCTGCTTGGGCGGCAGGTCGGACGTGATGACGACCTGCTTGTTGGCGTTGTGGAGGGCGTTGAAGGTGTGGAAGAACTCCTCCATCGTCTGTTCCTTGCCCTGGAGGAACTGGATGTCGTCGATGAGGAGGACGTCGACGTCCCGGTAGCGGCGCTGGAACGCGCCCGCCTTGCCCTCACCGATCGAGTTGATGAAGTCGTTGGTGAACTCCTCGGAGTTCACGTAGCGCACGCGGACGTTCGGGTAGAGGTTGTGCGCGTAGTGGCCGATCGCGTGCAGCAGGTGCGTCTTGCCGAGGCCCGAGTCTCCGTAGATGAAGAGCGGGTTGTAGGCCTTGGCGGGCGCCTCGGCGACGGCGACCGCCGCCGCGTGCGCGAACCTGTTCGACGACCCGATGACGAACGTCTCGAAGACGTACTTGGGGTTGAGCCGGCTCGGTTCCGCCTGCGGT